>JAMWZF010000120.1 GCA_024304875.1 Paracoccaceae bacterium | reverse complement strand
CGGCAGGAGGAGGGTGCCGATCACCGTCTGGCGGAGGGCCAGGGCCGGGTCGCCGCCGGTCATCACCGTCAGGTGCGCGGCGCCCGTGATCGGCGCGGCGGCGAGGATCAGGACGACGCCCAGGGCGAAGGGCCGGTCGAGCATCCCGGCGGCCAGAAGGGCCAGTGCGGCCCCGAACGGCAAGGCAAGTTGCCAGATCGCGGCGCGGCCGGTCGCCCGGAGGACCTCGGCCCGGCTCAGGTGCAGCGCAGCGGGTCCGATCCGCAGCATGGCGAGGAACAGCAGGACGACGACCACGGGACCGACCAGCGGCCGGATCACGTCTGCGGCGGCGGGCGAGGCGAGGCCGACGGCGAGTCCCGCGATCAGGATCCAGCGGCCTTGTCCGGCAATGGCCGCCGCGGGGCCGGGAGAGGTGAGCGTCACAGCGCCGCCGCGGCGCGGGCGGCCTGATCGTAGCTGCCCGACAGGGCGCGCAGCAGCGAGGCGACGCGGCTGATGTCCTCGGGGTCGTGCCCCAGCTGCCGGGCGGCGCGGACCAGCAGGGCCTCGCGCACTTCGCGGTAGCGGGTGCAGAGGGCGGCGCCCGCCTCGGTGATCTCCACCGTCTTTTCCTTGCCCTTCCTGCCCGCCTTCAGGAGCCCCGCCTGGGTCAGCTTCTTGATCGCGTAGTTGGCCAGGTGCGTGTCCTCGATGTTGAGGATCAGGCAGACGTCGGCGAGGGTCTTGGCCCGGCCCTTGTGGTGGACGAGGTGAAGGATCAGCACCTCGAGCGGCGCCATCGCCGGCCCCCCGGCCGCCGTCATGCAGCGCACCATCCATCGGTGGTAGGCATTGTTCATCATCGTCACCGCGAATTCCACCTCGGACAGGGGCGGCAGGGCGCTGTCGGCGAGGTGCGCCGAGGAGACGACGGGGCCGATGTCCTTGCGCTCGCTCATCGCGCGCTCATCGTCGAGGGGAGCCAGAGGGCGATCTGGGGGAAGGCCGTGAGCAGCACCGTGGCCGCGACCAGCAGCAGGAAGAAGGGCAGGGCGTATCTGGCGACGGTGAAGATGTCCTTGCCGGTGATGCTTTGCAGCACGAAGAGGTTGAAGCCGACGGGCGGGGTGATCTGGCTCATCTCGACCACGAGGACGAGGAAGACGCCGAACCAGATCGGGTCGATCCCCGCCGCCATGACCATCGGCAGGATGACCGAGACGGTGAGGACGACGATGGAGATCCCGTCGAGGAAGAACCCCAGCACGATGAAGAAGACCAGCAGCGCGGCGAGGAGCGCGTATTGCGACAGGTCCTGCTGCCCGATCCAGGCCGCGAGGGTCCGCGGGATGCCGGTGTAGCCCATCGCGCCGGTGAGGAAGGCCGCCCCGGCGAGGATGAAGGCGATCATGCAGGAGGTCATGGCGGCGCCGCGCAGCGACTCCCATGCGCCTTGCCGGTCGATGCCCCCGGTCAGACCAGAGATGACCAGCGCGCCGACGACGCCGACGACGGCCGCCTCGGTGGGCGAGGCGAGCCCCGCGTAGATCGACCCGATGACGGCGACGATGAGCAGGACGGTTGGGAGGAGGAGGGCGGCCGCTTTCAGTTTTTCAACGAAAGAGACGCTTGGATCGGGTTCCGGCGTCCGATGTTTGTTCATTAGCGACCAGAGCATCGTGTAGCCGCCGAACATTGCCGCCAGCATGAGCCCCGGCAGGACACCGGCGAGGAAGAGCCGCGCGATGCTCTGCTCGGTGGCCGCGCCGTAGACGATCAGGATGATCGAGGGCGGGATCAGGAAGCCGAAGGTGCCGGACCCGGCGAGGGTGCCGATGGCCATGCGGTCGTCGTAGCCGCGGGCCTTGAGTTCCGGCAGGGACATCTTGCCGACCGTCGCCGTCGTGGCGGCGGACGACCCCGAGACGGCGGCGAAGAGGGCGCAGCCGATGATGTTGACGTGGAGGAGACCGCCGGGGAGCCGCCGGGTGAAGGGGGCGAGGCCGCGAAACATGTCCGACGACAGGCGCGATCGGAACAGGATCTCGCCCATCCAGATGAACATCGGCAGGGCCGTGAGGTCCCAGATGTTGAGCGAGGCCCAGGCCTTGGTCGCGAAAACCGCGCCCGCCGGGGCGGGGGTGGCCAGCACCATGGCGACAAGGCCGACGGTGATGAGCGAGAAGCCGACCCAGAGGCCGAGGGCGAGGCAGCCGAAGAGGGTGACGAGCAGGATGGCCGAGAGGGGGAGGAGTTCCATGTCAGTGGCCTCCCTCTTCGATGCCGCGGGCGGCTTCGGCTGTCAGGAAGGCGGGGTCCTGCCCGGTGAGGGCGCAGACCAGCTCGTCGAGGATCGCGAGGGCGAAGATGCCGAGGCCGAGGGTCATCACCCCCTGCGGCCAGGCCAGCGGGATCGGGATCATCCCGAAGGAGACGCTGTCGAACTGGAGGCTGTCGGCGACCTGAAGGGCGGAGTGCCAGGTGGCGAAGACCGCGAGGGCCAGGGCGCCGATCAGGACGATGACGGTCAGACCCCGCGCCAGGCTATCCGGCAGGGCGCGGGAGAGCAGGGTCACCCGGACGTGCCCGGCGGAGCGCAGCGTGGCGGGCAGGGCGAGGAAGGAGGCGCCGACGAAGAGGAAGCCGCCGATCTCGGCCAGCGAGGGGATGGCGAAGCCGAGGGCGCTGCCGCCCGCTCCCACCAGCACCCGGTCGAGGACGCGGCCCCCGACCTGGAGGAAGACAAGGACCGCGATCATCACCAGCGCGAGGGCCGACAGGATCAGCGCGGCGGCATAGAGCCGGTCGAGCAGGGAACGCATGGGCGGTCCTCCGGGGATGCGGGGAAAAGGGGGCCGGGCAGCGGTGCGCCGCCCGGCCGGGGGCCTTACTCGGCCTCGTAGGCGTCCATGATCGCCTGGCCCGCCTCGCCGGCGCTCTCCAGCCAGGCGGCGGCCATCGTCTCGCCGGCGGCGGCGAGGGCGGCGGCGAGGGCTTCGGAGGGCTGCGAGACGGTCATGCCGTTCTCTTCCAGCGCCGCGATCTGGGTCTCGGTCTCGGCCATCGACATCTCCCAGCCGCGGGTCTCGGCGGTGGCGGCGGCTTCCATGACGGCGGCCTGTTCGTCCTCGGTCAGGGCGTTGAACGCCTCGGTGTTCACGAAGACGACGTTCTTGGGCAGCCAGGCCTGCACGTCGATGTAGTTGGACGTGTAGTCCCAGGCCTGCGAGGAGACGCCGGTGGAGGGCGAGGTCATCATGGCGGAGACGCGGCCGGTGGCAAAGGCGGTCGGGATGTCGCCGGCCTCGACCTGGGTCGGGATCATGCCGAGCTCGGTCGCCAGCTGTTCGGTCGCGGTGTTGTAGGCGCGGAAGCTGACCCCTTCGAGCGCGGCGGGGTCGGTGACCTCTTCGGTCAGGAACAGCGACTGGCCCGGCCACGGCACGGCGAAGAGCAGGGTCAGGCCCTGTTCGGCCAGCAGCTCCTCGACCTGCGGCTTGGAGGCGTCCCAGAGCGCCTGGGCGTCCTCGTAGCTGTCGGCGAGGAAGGGGATCGAATCGACTTCGAACACCGGGTTCTCGTTGGACAGGCGCGACAGCAGGATTTCGCCCGCGGGGGCGAGGCCGCGGCGGACCGAATCCTTGATCTCGGCATGGCCGAAGAGCGAGCCTGCGGAATGGACCGTGATGTCGAGCGAGCCGCCCGTCGCCTCGCGGACGTCGTCGGCGAACTGCATCACGTTCTGGGTGTGGAACACCGCATCGCCGTAGGGCGTGGGCATGTCCCAGGCGGTCTGGGCGGCGGCGGGCAGGGCCAGGGCGCCGAGGGCGCCGGCAAGGCCGAGGCTGCGGAGGGTGAGGGTCATTGATGTGTCTCCCATGTTGGGGCCGGTACGTGTCCGGCCGTTTGTTCCGGGCGCTTGGTGACCCGGCGTAATTGAAAGGTTGACCACACGTTGGCAATTTGTCAACAAATTGTCATTGTTCTGGTCGGGGCCGCGTTCGGCTCTGCCTGATTGCCCGGAAAACGGGCGCTGCCGCCAAGGGAGACGACAATGGCCGACCGCATGACCGCCGAGACCTGGGATTTCTGGATCGACCGCGGGGGCACCTTCACGGATGTCGTCGGCCGCGCGCCGGACGGGGAACTGACGCCCCTGAAGCTGCTGTCGGAGAACCCCGAGGCCTACGAGGATGCCGCCATCGAGGGGATCCGTCGGCTTCTCGGGGGCGAGATCGACCCGGCCCGGATCGGCACCGTGAAGATGGGCACGACCGTCGCCACCAACGCCCTGCTGGAGCGCAAGGGCGACCGGACTTTGTTGCTGATTACCAAGGGCTTCCGCGACGCTCTTCGCATCGCCTACCAGGCCCGGCCGGACATATTCGCGAAAGAGATCATCCTGCCCGAGCAGCTCTACGAGCGGGTGATCGAGGTGGACGAGCGGCTGATGGCGGACGGCTCCGTCGAGGCCGAACTGGACGCCGAGTCCGTCCGCGCCGACCTCGAGGCCGCGAAGGGGGACGGCATCGACGCCGTCTCCATCGTCCTGATGCATGCCTGGAAGAACCCGGCGCACGAGGCCGCGCTGGCCGAGATGGTGCGCGGCATGGGCTTCGGCCAGGTCTCGGTCAGCCACGAGGTCAGCCCGCTGGTCAAGCTGGTGGGCCGGGGCGACACGACCGTGGTCGATGCCTACCTGTCCCCGATTCTTCGCCGCTATGTCGCCCGGGTGGCAGACGCGCTGGGCGCAACCCCGGCGGGCAAGGACGGGCCGACGCTTCAATTCATGATGTCCTCGGGCGGCATGACCGCGGCCGAGAAGTTCCAAGGCAAGGACGCGATCCTGTCGGGCCCCGCGGGCGGCGTGGTCGGCATGGTCGAGACGGCGGCGGATGCGGAGTTCGGGAAGGTCATCGGCTTCGACATGGGCGGCACCTCGACGGACGTGGCGCACTACGCGGGCGACTACGAGCGCGCCTTCGACACCGAGGTGGCGGGCGTGCGCATCCGGGCGCCGATGATGCGGATCCACACGGTGGCGGCGGGCGGCGGGTCGATCCTGCACGCCGAGCCGGGCCGCTTCCGCGTCGGCCCCGATTCGGCGGGCGCCAATCCCGGCCCCGCCTGCTACCGCCGGGGCGGGCCTCTGACCGTCACGGACGCGAACGTCATGCTGGGCAAGCTGCGGCCCGAGTTCTTCCCCCGCGTCTTCGGGCCGGGGCAGGACGAGGCGCTGGACGATGCCGTGGTGAAGGAAAAGTTCGCCGAGATCGCAAAGGCCGAGGGCAAGTCGGCGGAGGAGGTGGCCGAGGGCTTCCTGACCATCGCGATCGAGAACATGGCGAACGCGATCAAGAAGATATCCGTCCAGCGCGGCTACGACGTGACGCGCTACCTGCTGAACGCCTTTGGCGGCGCGGCGGGGCAGCACGCCTGCCTCGTGGCCGACGCACTGGGCATGGAATCGGTGCTGATCCATCCGCTGTCGGGGCTGCTGTCCGCCTACGGGATCGGGCGGGCAACGGTCTCGGCCAGCCGCCAGCAGGCGCTGGTGAAGGCGCTAGAGGAGGGGAGCGTCGAGGCCATCGAGGGCCTTGAGGCCGAGCTCTCCAAGGCCATCGAAGGCGAGCTGTCCGAACAGGGTATCGC
This sequence comes from Paracoccaceae bacterium, assembly GCA_024304875.1. GTDB lineage: Bacteria > Pseudomonadota > Alphaproteobacteria > Rhodobacterales > Rhodobacteraceae > JAMWZF01. The sequence continues at coordinate 2,861 of JAMWZF010000120.1, read as the reverse complement.
CGCCGCGGACGCCCGCGCCGTCACCCGCCTGCACCTGCGCTACGCGGGCACCGACACCGCCTTGCCGGTGGCCTGGGAGGGGGACATCAAGTCCGCCCGCCAAGCCTTTGAAACCGCGCATAAAGCGCAGTTCGGTTTCGTCAGCCCGGACAAGCCGGTGACGGTCGAGGCGGTGGAGGTCGAGATGACCGAAGAGCCGCACGATGCGGCCAAGGACGAGGTCACGCAGGCCGACACCCGCGACGCGGTCTCGGACAGCACCGTCCCCGTCTTCTCGGGCGGTGAGTGGCGCGACGCCGCGGTCTACCCGCGCGAGGCGCTGTCGGCGGGCGACACGGTGAAGGGCCCCGCGCTCATCATCGAGCCGAACCAGACCGTCGTGATCGAACCCGGCTGGACGGCGGAACTGACCGCCCGCGACGACATCGTCATGCGCCGGCACGAGGCGATGGAGAGGTCCTTCGCCGCCGGCACGACGCAGGCGGACCCGATCCTGCTGGAGGTCTTCAACAACCTCTTCATGAACATCGCCGAGCAGATGGGCGTGGCCCTGCAGAACACGGCCCATTCGGTCAACATCAAGGAACGGCTCGACTTTTCCTGCGCCGTCTTCGACCAGACCGGGGCGCTGGTGGCCAACGCGCCGCACATGCCGGTGCACCTGGGCAGCATGGACCGCAGCGTCGAGACGGTGATCCGCCTCAACGAGGGGAACATCCGGCCCGGCGACGTCTTTGCCCTGAACGCCCCTTACAACGGCGGCACGCACCTGCCGGACATCACGGTGGTCTCGCCGGTGTTCGACGATGCGGGCGACGAGATCCTCTTCTGGGTCGCCTCCCGCGGCCATCATGCCGACGTGGGCGGCACCGCGCCGGGGTCGATGACGCCGCTGGCGACGACGGTGGACGAGGAAGGCGTGCTCTTCGACAATTTCGTCATGGTGAAGGAGGGCGACTTCCGCGAGGAGGCGCTGCACGACCTCCTGACCGACCACCCCTATCCGGCCCGCAACCCGGCCCAGAACATCGCCGACCTCAAGGCTCAGGTCGCCGCCAACGAACGCGGCGCGGCCGAGCTGCGGCGGATGGTGGGGGAGTTCGGGCTGGAGACCGTGCAGGCCTACATGGGCCATGTGCAGGACAACGCGGCGGAGGAAGTGGCGCGGCTCTTGGGCAAGCTGGAGGACTGCGAGTACGAATACCCGACCGACACCGGTCAGGTGATCCGCGTGAAGATCACCGTGGACCGCGAGGCCCGCGAGGCGACGGTGGACTTCACGGGAACTTCCGAGGCGACCGACAACAACTTCAACGCGCCCGAGCCGGTGACGCGGGCGGCGGTGCTCTACGTCTTCCGCGTGATGGTGGAATCGCCGATCCCGATGAACGCCGGGTGCCTGCGCCCGATCAGGATCGTCATCCCCGACGGCTGCATGCTGAAGCCGGCCTATCCGCGGGCCGTGGTCGCGGGGAACGTGGAGACCTCGCAGCACGTCACCAACTGCCTTTTCGGGGCGCTGGGGGCGTTGTCGAACAGCCAGGGGACGATGAACAACCTGACCTTCGGCAACGACGAGTACCAGTATTACGAGACGCTCTGCTCGGGCTCGCCCGCGGGCGTGATGAACGACGGGCGCGGCTTCGCGGGGACCTCGGGGGTGCACGTCCACATGACGAACTCCCGGCTGACGGACCCCGAGGTGCTGGAGATGCGCTTTCCCGTGATGCTGGAGCATTTCGGCCTGCGCACCGGGTCGGGCGGGCAGGGGAAACACCCCGCCGGGGACGGAACCGAGCGGCGGCTGCGGTTCCTGCAGCGGATGGACTGCGCGATCCTGTCGTCCCACCGGGGGGCGCCTCCGCGTGGCATCGCGGGGGGCGGCGACGGGCAAGTCGGCAAGACCGAGGTGCGCCGCAAGGACGGCAGTATCGAGACCCTGCGCGCCTGCGACCAGACCGTGCTCGAGGCGGGGGAGGCGGTGATCGTGACGACCCCCACGGCCGGGGGCTACGGCGCCGCCTGACGGCTGCCCGGCGCGGCCGCTATGACGGATCGCGCCGGGGCTTTCCTTTTTCGCACATGCGGCGTAGCCTTTTCTGCACTGCCGCTTGGAGGAGGGTCCCGGAGTGACCGAAAAGCAGACGCCGCTACTGATCAAGCGGTACGCCAGCCGCCGGCTCTACAACACCGAGACGTCCGATTACGTCACGCTGGAGGACATCGCCGGGTTCATCCGGGATGGGCGCGAGGTGAAGATCGTCGACCTGAAATCCGGCGACGACCTGACCCGGCAGTACCTGCTGCAGATCATCGCCGAGCACGAGAGCCGGGGCGAAAGCGTCCTTCCGGTCGACGTGCTGACCGACCTGGTGCGCTCCTACACCACCCAGTCGATGTCGGTCGTTCCCCAGTTCCTCGCCATGTCCTTCGACATGCTGCGGGACGGGCAGACCAAGATGATGGAGAACATGACCCGCTCCAATCCGATGGCCTCGATGCCCGGGTTCGAGGCGATGCGCGCCCAGCAGGAAGCCTTCATGAAGGCGATGACGGGCGGCATGATGGGCGCGGGCAGCACCGGGCCGGGGGCGGATGCAGGCGGCTCTGCCAAGAAGGGCAAGTCCGGCGAGGACCTTGACGACATCAAGGCGGAGCTGGCGGCGCTGCAGGAAAAGCTCGCCAGGATGGGCAAGTAGCCACCTCTTTGACCGATCGGATCCGACCGTGCGCCGCTCCCCCGGGGGCGGCGTTTGTCGTGGATTTGTCCCGTCCTGTCTGTTAGGATTTTCCGAAACGAGGTTTTGGGAAAGCTGAACATGACCCTGCACGACACCCCGGTTGCCGCCCCCGACGTCCAC
>JAMWZF010000012.1 GCA_024304875.1 Paracoccaceae bacterium | reverse complement strand
TGGTCACCATCGCTTTCAGCGTGATCGGCAGGGCCGAACCGGTCGACGACCACTGGCGGATCACCGGCACCAAGCAGTGGATCAGCTTTGGCGACCACGACCTGACGCCGCTGATCGGCCACTGCCTCCTGGCCCGGACGGGCGACGCGCCCGGCGGGCGGGGCCTCTCCCTCTTCCTCGTCCCCAGCCGGCTGCCGGACGGGTCGCCCAACGGCATCACCGTCACCCGCATCGAGGAGAAACTGGGCCTGCACGGCTCGCCCACCTGCGCGCTGGCCTTCGAGGGGGCGCAGGCCACGCTGATCGGCCCCCCCGAGCGCGGCCTGCCCCAGCTCTTCACCATGATCGCGATGATGCGGCTGCAAGTGGCCTGCCAGGGCCTCGCCGCGGCAGCCCGCGCGACCGAGATCGCCGAGGGTTACGCGATCGAGAGGCTGCAGGGCGGTGATCCGTCCCGGCCCCCGCTGCCCATCGCCAGCCACCCGGACGTGAAGCGCCAGCTCGGCGAGATGCGATACCGGACCGAGCTTCTCCGCGCGGTGACCCTGACCCTCGCCGCCCTGATGGACCGGAGGCAGCACGACGACGATGCCACCGCCCTCTCGCGGTTTCTCCTGCCTCTGGCCAAGGCGCAGGGGGCCGAAACCGGCTTCGACGTGGCGAACATGGGTATCCAGGTGCTTGGCGGGGCGGGATACACGCGGGACTGGCCGCTGGAGCAGACACTGCGCGACATCCGGGTCGCTTCCATCTACGAGGGAACCACCGGGATGCAGGCCATCGACTTCCAGGAACGGCGGCTGCTGCGCGATCCGCTGGGCGTCGAGACGTTCCTGGCCCGCTCGACCGGTCCCGTGACCGCGGCCTTCGCGGACCTCGTGGACGACCTGCGCAGCACGAAAAACGCCGAACACCGCCTCGGCGCGGCGGACGCCATCCTCAGGGCCGGCTGGTGCGCAGTCTCGGAATGGATGGCCCCGCGTCTGCCTGACGAGGCCCGGGCGGGGCACGCCGGGCTGGAGGACCGCTTCGCCCTCCATGCCGCCACCGCGCGGCGGGCGCTAAAGGGCGGCTAAGGTTCGGACGACAAAGGCCAGACGAACCGCCCGGCCTTTGCCCGCAAGCTTTCCCCGAGGATCAGCTGTGCTTGATCTCGGTGCCCAGCACCTTGAGGCATTCGCGCATGAAGGCGGCGAGCGCGGTCCAGCCCTTGGCCGAGACCATGGTGCCGTCGACGTAGGCTTCCTTGGGGTCCGCGTCGTAGTAGGTGCCGCCGACGGCAACGACCTCGGGCGCGCAGGCACCGAGGCCGGCGACGGTCTTGCCCTTCAGCACGCCAGGGACCGCCATCAGGATCTGCACGCCGTGGCAGATGGTGAAGATCGGCTTTCCGGCGTCGTGGAAGTGCTTGACGATGGCCTGCACGCGCGGATCGGTCCGGATGTACTCCGGCCCCCGGCCGCCGGCGGCGTAGACCGCATCGTAACTGTCGAGCTCGGCCTCGGCCTCGGAGAAGGTCTTGTTGATCTCGGCGTTGTGGCCCGGCTTCTCGGTATAGGTCTGGTGACCTTCGAAGTCGTGCAACGAGGTGGCGATCATGTCGCCGGCGTTCTTGTCGGGGCAGACGACATGGACGGTGTGACCGACCGCTTCCATCCCCTGCTGGTAGACGTAGATTTCGTATTCCTCGGTGAATTCACCGCAGAGCATGAGGATCTTCTTGCCGCTCATCTTGGCCTCCTGAATGTCGGGGTGGTGCGCCGGCCGCCGCGAAGGGCGGCCGGCTTGTGTCTATGGATCAGAACGGGCTGTCCGGAAAGTAGAACTGGTCCGCGTTCTCGGGGGTGATGAGCGGTGCGTCGAGCAGGAACGACCCGCGCATCGGCGCCTGACCGGCGAACTGTGCGGCGGTCATGTACATCGCCGAGGCGATCATCGACGGCGGGTAGGGGGTGGAGATCGGGGTGCGCTCGTCGCCCTCCATGACCATCTCGATCACCTGCTTCATGCCGTTGCCGCCGAGGGCGTACTTCACGTCCGTCCGGCCGGCCATGTCGACTGCCTCGAGCACGCCGAGCAGCATGTCGTCGTCGTTCGCCCAGACCGCGTCGATGTTGGGGTACTTGCCGAGGTAGTCCTGCATCAGGGTGAAGGCCTCGTCCTGGTTCCAGTTGGCGTACTGGATGTCGAGGATCTCGATGTTGGACTGCTCGATCACCTCGGTGAAGCCCTGGATCCGCTCGTCGTCGATGACGGTCGGGATGCCGCGCAGGACAACGATCTCGCCCTCGCCGCCCAGCTGCTCCACCAGCCATTCGGCGGTGTTGGCGCCCACGGCAATGTTGTCGCCGGCGACGTAAAGGTCCTGGATGGATTCGTCCGACAGGCCCCGGTCGACGACGGTGATGAAGGTGCCGGTCGAGGCGACCTGCTCCACCGGGCCAGTCAGTTCCTCGGAGGTGAAGGGCAGGATCACGAGGGCGTCCAGCTCGTTGGTGGCCGAAAGGTCCTCGAGCGCCGAGACCTGGGCCGTGGCGGACGACGCGGTCGAGACGATCACGTCGATGTTCGGGTAGGCCGCCTCGATCTGCTGCTCGGCCTGCTCGGCGTGGTAGACGACGCCGCCGGTCCAGCCGTGGGTCGCGGCCGGGATCGACACCGCGATGGTGAATTCGGCGTCCTGGGCCAGGGCCGCGGTGCCGCTCAGGGCGACCGCGACCAGGGCGGCGGACATGGCCGTCGTGCCAAGTCTGTCAAGTTTCATGGGGTTCCTCCTCCAGTGGATAGGTGCGCCCTGTCAGCGGGCGCTTGTGAAGCGGTGAGCCAGCATGGCGATGATGATGATCGCCCCCTGAACCGCGGCCACGAGGTATTCCGACACCATGTCCGACAGGACCATGACGTTGGCGATGACCTCGAGGATGAGTGCGCCGGCGACGGTGCCCCAGATGTGGGCCTTGCCGCCGCGCAGAAGGGTGCCGCCGATGACGACGGCGGTTATGACCTGCAACTCCCAGAGCTGGCCGGTCGTGGGCGTCGCGGCGCCGAGCCGCGGGACGTAGCAGATCGCGGCGACGGCGACGCAGAAGCCCTGGATGACGAAGGCCAGGGTCCGCACCCGCCCGACGTGGACGCCCGAGAATCGCGCCACGTCCGCGTTCGACCCCACGGCCGTCACCCGGCGCCCGTATTTCGTCTTGTAGAGGACGAAGGCGCCGATGAGGGCCACGACGATGGTGATGACGACCGGGTAGGGGACGCCGAGGACGTCGCCGAAATAGACCGGCCGATAGGCGGCCCGCAGGCTGTTGTCGATCGACAGCGAGCCACCGTCGGTCATCCAGGTAATGAAGGCCCGGAAGATGCCCATTGTGCCCAGCGTCACGATGAAGGGCTCGATCCTGCCGACCGTTATGATCAGCCCGTTGAGCAGGCCGCAGAGCGAGCCCACTACCAGCGCCACAGCTGCCCCGGCGGGGATCGCCCAGACCCCGAGGGAGGGTGCCATGGCATTCATCGCCATGATCATGATGCCGACGACGAAGGCCAGCATCGAGCCGATCGACAGGTCCAGCCCTCCGGTCGCGATCACGAAGGTCGCGCCGACGCCGATGATGGCGATGAAGGCGCTGCGCGTGATGACGTTCAGCAGGTTGTTGGCCGCCATGAAGTTGGAGTTGATCAGCGCGCCGGCCAGCACGATCAGAGCGAGGGCGATGAAGGGCGCCAGGTCGGCCCAGCGGATGCGGAAGCCCTCGGTTTCGGGAAGAACGGCGATCTCGGCACTGCTCATGCGCGGGTCCTCTTTGCGGTGTCCCGGCCGCTGCTGGCGGCGGCGTAGACGATGTTCTGTTCGGTGATCCTCTCGCCGGTCAGCTCGGCCACGAAGCGGCCGCCGCGCATCACCAGCACGCGGTCGGACAGGCCGACGAGTTCCGGCAGCTCGGACGAGATGACGACCACGGCCTTGCCGCCCCGCACCAGCGTGTCGATGAAGCGGTAGATCTGGCTCTTGTTGCCGATGTCGATGCCTCGGGTCGGCTCGTCGATGATGACGACCTTGGGGTCGGCCTGCATGACCTTCGCCAGTAGCAGCTTCTGCTGGTTTCCGCCCGAGAGCTGTCCCGCCTGGACCGATAGGCCGCGGACCCGGATGTCGTATTCCTCGACGGCGCCGCGCACCGCCCGGGTCTCGAGATTGCGACGCAACCGGCTGCCCGGATTGATGAAGTCGAGCGCCTGCAATGTCAGGTTCGGACCGAGCCTCTCGTTCAGCAGCAGGCCTTTGCCCTTGCGATCCTCGGTCAGATAGACCAGCCCTGCGGCCATCAGACGGGTCACGTCCTGCTTGTCGATCCGGGTCCCGTTGACCGCGATGCGGCCGGCTTGAGCCGGGCGCAGGCCCATCAATCCTTCGATCAGCTCGGTCCGGCCCGCACCGATCATACCGCCGATGCCCAGAACCTCACCGGGACGGACGGTGAAGGACCCCTGGTAGGCGCCGTTGTCGACGCTCAGGTCCTCGACCACCAGGGCCGGCTCGGCGTCCTGCGGGTCCCGCTTGGCCGGATAGAGCCCCGACAGCTCGCGCCCCACCATCAGTTCGGCCATCCGCCGCTGGTCCAGCTCGGCCGCGGGCCATGTTCCGATCATCTGGCCGTCGCGCAGGACGGTGACGCGGTCGGCCAGGGCTTCCACCTCTTCCAGCCGGTGCGAGATGTACAATGTCGCGACGCCCTGATCCCGCAGGTTGCGCACGATCTGCAGCAGGGAATCGACCTCGTCGTTGGCCAGCATCGCGGTCGGCTCGTCGAGAATGATGACCTTGCGGTCGTCGAGAAGCGCTCGGGCGATCTGCACCAGCTGGCGCTGGGCGAGAGGCAGGTCGCCCAGCCGCACCCAGGGCCGAACGGGCGATCCGACCCGGGCCAGCACCTTGGCTGTCCGGCGGTTCATCTCCCGGTCGTCCACCGCCAGGCCACGGGTTAGCTCGCGGCCGAGGAAGAGGTTCTGCGCGACGGTCAGGTCTGGAGCGAGCAGGATCTCCTGGTGGACGAGGACGATGCCCTCCGCCTCGGCCTGAACCGCATCGGCGAAGGAAACCGCGCGGCCGGCCATCGACATCGACCCGTCCGTGGGCTGGACGTGTCCCGAGAGCAGCTTCATGAGCGTCGACTTGCCGGCCCCGTTCTCTCCGATGATGGCGTGGACCTCGCCGGCACGGATATCCATCGTCACGTCCCTAAGGACGGTGATCGGGCCATAGGCCTTCGACAGGCCTTCGGCGCGCAGCACCGGCGCTCCGGCCCCGTCCCCGGCGGCCGCGTCGGTCGGCATCGGCGCTGTCATTCGAAGGCCGCCGCCAGCCTGTCCCGCGACCGCTCGATATGGTCGTGCATCGCGTCGTAGGCGTCTTGCGGGTTCCCGGCACGGAAGGCCGCGAGCAGGCGGTCATGCTCTTCGAGCGCTTCACGCGTCACCCGCGAATGGAACATCAGGCGGAAGATGTGCAGGTGGATGTGCTGGTCGTTCAGCGCCGCGCGGGCGAATTCGTTGTCGGCGACCTTCAGGATCTCGTCGTGAAAATGGGCGTCGGCGCGGGCAAAGCGGGAATACCGGCTGTTGCGGTCGACGGGCGGCTCGCCCTTCTCCATGTCGGCGGCCGCGGCCTCGATCCGCGCCAGGCTGGCCGGGGTCAGCCGCAGGCAGGCCTGTCGGGCGCTCTCGGGCTCCAGCATCAGGCGGAACTTGTAGAGATCCTCGAATTCCTTCCGGGTCAGCTGCGGCGCGGCGGAATACCCGATGAGATGCGCCTTGCGGACCAGGCCCTCCCGCTCCAGCCGGGTCAGGGCCTCGCGGACCGGGGTCTGCGAGACGTTCAGCTCGCGCGCCAGACCGTCGATCGGGATCCGGGCGCCGGGCGGAATGTCCAGCGACATGATCCGTTCGTAGATCCGCTCATGCACGCTGTCGGCGATGCTCGCCGGCCGCACGAGGGCGTCTCTCGGCCCCTGATCGGTCGCTAATGCCATCCCTCGCTCCCCGGATCGCCATTCTTGACAAGGGCAACCTTAACACCGATAGGATATCGAATGTCAAATACAATATCCTATACGATATGATCATGACCTGGACGACCACGGGCCTCTAGTGCAGATCGCGGCCGAAATCCTTCGCGGCATCGCGGAGCGGTCCCTGCTCGGGCGAGGGGCCGCGACGGAATGCGCCGCATTGCAGGCGGACCTCCTGATCGAGGCCGAGTTGCGGGGTCTTCCGTCCCACGGCATGCAGCGCCTGCCCCGCCTGCTGGCACGGATCGACGCGGGGCTGGCCGACCCGGCCACCAGCGGCCGGGCCGAATGGACGCGGAGCGGCATACTGGCGGTCGACGGAGACCGCGGCCTCGGCCCGGTGGTGATGATGCACGCGCTCGACCGGCTGACCGACGCCCTGCCCGCCCAGGGGATCGCCCTGGCCGCGATCCGCAACGCCAACCACATCGGGATGCTGGCCTACTACGCCGAAGCCGCTGCCCTGCGGGGACACATCGCGGTCGTGCTCACCACCAGCGAGGCTCTGGTCCATCCCTTCGGCGGCACCGACGCGATGCTGGGCACCAATCCCGTCGCCGTCGGCGTGCCGGCCGGGCCGGAGCCTTTCGTCCTCGACCTCGCCACCAGCACGGTCTCGATGGGCAAGATCCATCACCACGCCCTGACCGGTACCCCGATCCCCGGCGACTGGGCGGTGGACTCCGCCGGCAACCGCACGACCGACGCAGAGGCCGCCAAGACCGGCGCCATCGCTCCGTTCGGCGGGGCCAAGGGCTACGGTCTCGGCCTCGCCATCGAACTTCTGGTCGCGGCCCTTGCCGGCTCTGCCCTGGCTCCCGAGGTACGCGGGACCCTCGACGCGACCGACCCGGCGAACAAGGGCGACATCCTGATCCTGATCGACCCTGCCGCCGGCAGCGGACGGACTTCCGCTCTGGCCGGCTACCTGGGCCGCCTGCGCGCCTCGCGCCCGGCCGATCCGGACCATCCGGTGCAGGTGCCGGGCGACGGGATGCGCCGTCGCCGGGCCGAAACCATGGCCAAGGGGATCGACCTGCCAGACCAGCTACACGACGAAATCCTTTCCCTTGCAGAGGGTTGAGGGCAACCAACAGGAGATGCGATGTCGATATTCGGAACAATCAGGGCCCCGAGGGAAATCCTCTTCGGTACCGGACAGCGTGGCTCCCTCGGCCCGGTTGCGGCAAAGCTGGGCAAGCGGGCGCTGGTCGTCACCGACGAACGGCTGGCCGGCGATGCCGACTTTCGGGGCATGGTCGCCCAGCTGGAAAAGGCGGGCCTCACCGTCCGTGTCGACTCCAGTACCCTTCCGGATGTGCCTGTCGAGACGGCACTGATCAGCGCCCGGGCAGCCCGGCGCTTCGACCCCGACCTCGTCATCGGTGTCGGCGGCGGGTCCTGCCTCGACATGGCCAAATGCGTCGCGGTCCTGCTGACCCACGGCGGCAAGCCGCAGGACTACTACGGCGAGTTCATGGTCCCCGGCCCCGTCATGCCCCTGATCGCCCTGCCGACCACCGCCGGCACCGGGTCCGAGGCGACGCCGGTCGCTGTCCTGTCCGACAGCGATAGGATGCTCAAGGTCGGCATCTCCTCGCCCCACATCATTCCAACCGTGTCGATCTGCGACCCGGACCTCACGCTCACCTGCCCGCCGTCCCTGACCGCCATCGCCGGGGCCGACGCGCTGACCCATGCCATCGAGGCATTCACCGCGATCCGCCGCGACCCGGTGCCGGGGCTCGCGCAGGAGAGGGTCTTCGTCGGCAAGAACGATACCTCCGACCACTTCGCCCTCCGCGCCATCGAACTGCTGTGGGAGGGGCTGGAGAGGGCCTGCACCGAAGGCGCCGATGCCGAGGCGCGGGCCAAGGTGATGCTGGGCGCCACGACCGCCGGTCTGGCCTTCGGCGTTGCGGGGACTGCGGCGGCCCATGCGATCCAGTACCCGGTCGGCGCCCTCACACACACCGCTCACGGCGCCGGTGTCGCCTGTCTGATGCCCTACGTCATGGCTTGGAACGCCCCGGCCATCGGCCCCGAACTCGACAGCATGGCGACAGTCATGGGCCTCTCCGGCGGAGGCGAAGTGATCGGGGCGATAGCCAACCTGTTTGCCCGTATCGGCATCCCGCGCACGCTCAAGGACCTCGGCCTCGCCGAAGACAAGCTGGACTGGGTGGCCGAGCAATCCTGCGGCATCGCCCGCCTGATCCAGAACAACCCCCGTGCGCTCGGCGCCGAGGACATGCGCCGGCTGGTGCGGGCCGCCTTCCACGGCGAACCGGCCGTCCTGGAAACCAATTGAGGACCCCTTGCGATGACACTCGACACTCCCTTCACCGGCTATTCCGATCCCGCGCTGCATGCCGAGGGCCTCTACATCGGCGGTGAGTGGCTGCCCGGTGGCGGCATCCCCGTCATCGACCCGTCGACGGGGCGGACCCTCGCCGAGGTGCCCGACGCGGGCGAGGCCGAGGCGATGCGCGCCGTGGACGCCGCCGAGGCCGCCGCTGCCGGCTGGCGCGCCACCTCTCCCCGGCAGAGGTCCGAGATCCTGCGCCGCTGGTTCACCCTGATGACCGAGCACGCCGAAGAGCTGGCGCTGCTGATCAGCCTCGAGAACGGCAAGGCCCTCGCCGACGCCCGGGGCGAGGTCGCCTATGCCGCCGAGTTCTTCCGCTGGTATGCCGAGGAGGCGACGCGCATCCCCGGCGAGTTCCGGCACACCCCCTCGGGCCTGCACAACATCCTCGTCGATCACGAACCCATCGGCATCGCCGTCCTGATCACGCCCTGGAACTTCCCCGCTGCGATGGCCACCCGCAAGATCGGCCCGGCCCTCGCCGCAGGCTGCACGGTCATCCTCAAGCCCGCCTCCGAAACCCCGCTGACAGCCTACGCCATGGCCCGGCTGGGCGAAGAGGCCGGGGTTCCGCCCGGCGTGGTGAACGTGCTGACCACCACCTCCCCCGGCCCGGTGACCAACGCCATGCTGGCCGACGGCCGGGTGCGCAAGCTGTCCTTCACCGGCTCCACCGGCGTCGGGCGGATCCTGCTGGCCGAGGCGGCGAAGAGCGTCGTCAGCTGCTCGATGGAACTGGGCGGCAACGCGCCCTTCGTGGTCTTCGACGACGCCGACCTCTCCGCCGCGCTCGACGGCGCGATGGTGGCCAAGATGCGCAACGGGGGCGAGGCCTGCACGGCGGCGAACCGCCTCCTCGTGCAGTCGGGCATCCACGACGCCTTTGTCGAAGGGCTGACCGAACGGATGAAGGCCCTGAAGATGGGCCGCGGCTACGACGCCGGCACCCAGATCGGTCCGATGATCACGACCAAGGCGGTGGACAAGATCGACCGGCTGGTGGCCGAGGCCGTCTCGCGCGGGGCGCGGGTCCACACCGGCGGCAAGGTTGCGGACGACAGCGGCTACTACTATCCGCCCACCGTTCTGGACAACGTCCCGCCCGAGGCCGCCCTGGCGCACGAGGAAATCTTCGGTCCCGTCGCCGCCGTCTACCGCTTCGACACCGAGGAGGAGGCGATCGCGCTGGCGAACGACACCGAATACGGCCTTGCGGCCTATGTCTATTCGCAGGACATCATGCGGGCGATGCGCGTCGGCCGCGGGATCGAGACCGGGATGGTCGGCATCAACCGCGGCCTGATGTCTGACCCCGCCGCCCCCTTCGGCGGCGCCAAGCAGAGCGGGCTGGGACGCGAGGGCGGCGTGACGGGCATCCTCGAGTTCATGGAACCGAAGTACTTCGCCGTCGAATTCTGACCGCCTCGGGAGGGGCCATGGCCGATCTCTACCGCAACCGGGACTTCATCCCCGACTTCGACGCCGTCATGGAAGAAACGGGGCGGCGCAGCCGGGCCCTCGCCGAGTCGGTGAGAATCGAGCGGAGCATCCCCTACGGCCCCACCCCGCGGCAGAGCATCGACCTCGTCTTCCCGCCGGATCCGGCCCCGGGCGCGCCGCTGCACGTCTTCATCCACGGCGGCTACTGGCGGGCGGGAAGCAAGGAGGCCCATACGCTGGTCGCTGCCCCGGTCCTCGCCGCCGGCGGGATCTGCGCGCTGGTGGGCTACGACCTGATGCCGGACACGCGACTGGCCGAGATCGTCGGCCAAGTCCGCGCCGCGGTCCGGCACCTTGCCGATATCGCGCCGACCTTCGGTGCCGACCCTGGCAGACTGACGGTCAGCGGCCATTCGGCCGGCGCGCACCTCGCGTCTCTGCTGGCGGCCAAGGCGCCCGGTGATGCCGACGGGGCAGACCTGCCGGTCCTTCGCGGCCTGCTGCTGGTCAGCGGCATCTACGATCTCTCCGGCATCCCCGGCTCGTTCCTCAAGGACGAAGCCAGGATGACCGAGGCAGAGGCAGAGGCCTGGTCCCCCCTGTCGGCCCGCCACCTGACCGGCCCGGCCCGGGTTCTCACCTGCGGAGCCGAGGAAACCGCGCCGTTCCATGACCAGGCGCAGGCCCTCGACGCCTTGCTGAGGACAGACGGCCAGCCAACGACGCTTCGCACCGAGCCGCGGCGCAACCACCTGACCGTCGTCTTCGACCTCGCGGACCCCGACGCACCGCTGGGCGGGATGTTGCGCGAGATGGTCGCCGCGTCCTGACCGTCCGCGATCGCCTGCTACTGCGAGCCCACCGCAACGTATTTGCCGGCACGCGCGCCCCGCAGTCTCGTCTAGCCAGTCACCCCTTCCGTCGGAGCCGGCGGGGTCGGCTGAGTGACGAGGGCAGGCGGACGCCTTTCGTAGAACGCGTTGCCGCCGGCGACGAGCACGTAATGCATGTTGTTGTAGCCGGCCCGGTAGGTCGCGGCGTGAAAGAACATCGCCTCGCCGATCGTCGGGTGCCGCTCTCCGGCCAGGACGGACCTCGCGGCCTCCCGAACGTCGGGAAGGGCGGGGCTGCTCATCTCACGGCTCATCACGCCTGCCGCGAACTGGCCGTCCTGGGCGACGACACCGCACACGGTGCCTGGAAAGTCATCGGATCTGACGCGGTTCATCACAACGCTGCCCACCGCAATCATTCCGTCCCGGCTCGACCGGTGCGACTCGAAATAGATGGCGCGTGTCATGCAGTCGAGGTCGCGCGCGCTCATCGTCACCTCGACCGGCGACTGCCGCGCGCAGGCAGCCATCAGCAGGCACAGGAGCAACGCTCTTGCGAACAGGCGCGCTCTGTCAGATCCGCTGCTCATCGCGCCATTCTCCAGACCTGTCCGCTTCCGACGCGGAAAAGCTTACCGGCGTCGCTCTGTAGCATTCAATCCCGTGCACTGCAGATTGCGCATACGACGGCCCGGCACGACGGTTCGACCCCGGCCTCATCCGAGGCTCGTCCTGATCCGCGGTCGACTCGCGCGAAAGATTGACCTCGGCCCACCCCGATCAGCGACCCGGGATGCAGCTTCGCCTCTGCCTGCTGGTGTCAGTGGTGAGCCGTGCAGGATTCGAACCTGCGACCCACTGATTAAAAGTCAGTTGCTCTACCAACTGAGCTAACGGCCCACGAGGCGCCCACTTAGCCAGCGGCGATTTGCGGGTCAACCCTCGTTCTGCTGGATTCGGCCCGCGGTTCCTCCTATATGCCGCGCCCATGACACAGGGTTCCGAAACCGGCCAGAGCACGGGCCTGCCATTCATGAAGATGCACGGCCTCGGCAACGACTTCGTGGTGATAGACAACCGCCCCGGCGGGCGAACGGTCACGCCCGAAATCGCCGTGGCGATGGCCGACCGCAATCGCGGCATCGGCTTCGACCAGCTGGCGGTGATCGAAACCTCCGACAAGGCCGACGCCCGGCTGACCTTCCTCAACGCAGACGGTTCGCCCTCGGCAGCCTGCGGCAACGCCACCCGCTGCATCGCCCGGCACCTGATGGACGAGGGCAGGACCGACACCCTGCGGCTCCTTACGGACAACGGCCTTCTCCACGCGCTCGACGCGGGCGAAGGCCTGACCTCGGTCAACATGGGCCACCCCAAGACGTTCTGGGACGAGATCCCCCTGGCCGAGGAACTCGACACCCTGCACCTGCCGATCGACGGCGACCCGGTGGCGACCTCGATGGGCAACCCGCACTGCACCTTTTTCGTGCCGGATGCGGACGCGGTGGACCTCGCCGCCTTCGGCCCGCGCCATGAATATCACCTGCTCTTTCCCCAGCGGACCAACGTACAGGTCGCCACGGTCATCGACCCCGGCCGCATCCGGATGCGGGTGTGGGAGAGGGGCACGGGGATCACCCTCGCTTCCGGCTCGTCGTCCTGCGCCACCGCCGTCGCCGCCGCCCGCCGGGGGCTGACCGGGCGCGAGGTGCGGATCACGCTGGACGGGGGCGAGATCGCGGTGCGCTGGGCCGACGACGGCGTCTGGATGACCGGTCCCACGGCTCATGTCTTCGACGGGGTCTGGCGCGGATGAGCGTCCCGCGCCTGCATACCCTCGGCTGCCGCCTCAACGCCTACGAATCCGAAGCCATGAAGGAGATGGCGGCGGGCCTCGGCGACGCCGTGATCGTGAACACCTGCGCCGTGACGGCCGAGGCGGTGCGCAAGGCCAAGCAGGACATCCGCCGCATCGCGCGCGAAAGCCCCGAAGCCCGGATCATCGTCACCGGCTGCGCGGCGCAGACCGAGCCGCAGACCTTCGCCGCCATGCCCGAGGTCACGAAGGTCATCGGCAACGCCGAGAAAATGCAGCCCGCAACCTGGGAGGCCCTCCGCCTCCCCGACCTGGCGGGCGAGACCGAGAAGGTGCAGGTCGACGACATCATGTCGGTGCGCGAGACCGCCGGTCACCTGATCGACGGCTTCGGCACCCGGTCCCGCGCCTACGTCCAGGTGCAGAACGGCTGCGATCACCGCTGCACCTTCTGCATCATCCCCTTCGGGCGCGGCAACTCCCGGTCCGTGCCCGCCGGCGTGGTCGTCGACCAGATCCGGCGGCTGGTGGACCGTGGCTACAACGAGGTGGTGCTGACCGGAGTGGACCTCACCTCCTGGGGCGCCGACCTGCCGGCGACCCCGCGGCTTGGCGATCTCGTCCGGCGGATCCTGAAACTGACCGACGTGCCGCGCCTGCGGATCTCCTCCATCGACAGCATCGAAGCCGACCCGGCGCTGATGGAGGCCATCGCGACCGAGCCGCGCCTGATGCCGCATCTGCACCTGTCGCTGCAGCACGGGGCCGACCTGATCCTGAAGCGGATGAAACGGCGGCACCTGCGGGACCACGCGATCGCCTTTTGCGAGGAAGCCCGCAAACTGCGCCCCGACATGACCTTCGGCGCCGACATCATCGCAGGCTTTCCGACCGAGACCGACGACCACTTTGCCGACTCACTTAGGCTCGTCGAGGACTGCGACCTGACATTCCTGCATGTCTTCCCCTTCTCTCCCCGCGAAGGAACGCCCGCGGCGCGGATGCCTCAACTGCCGCGCCACCTGGTCAAGGCCCGGGCTGCGCAGCTCCGGGCTGCGGGAGAGGCCGCCGTGCAGCGCCACCTGTCTGCCCAGGTCGGGCGCGAACACCGGGTGCTGACCGAAAACCCTCGAATGGGCCGGACAGAGCAATTCACCGAGGTGACCTTTGCCGCCGACCAACCCGAGGGCCAGATTGTCCCGGTGACCATCACCGGCACGTCCGGCACTCGCCTCGCCGCCTGAGGCGGCCATTCTAGGTTCACCGCCAACACAAGGAACGAGGGCACCCATCGGTATCAAGAGCACCCTTCACCGGCTGGCGATCCGGGGCGAGCGGCTGTGGGACCGGCTGTTCCCGGGCAAGACGTCCGAGGCCCCGGTGCTCGAGGCCTACCGCGGCTATGCGACCCCGGATACTCTGGTCCTTCGCGGGCGGGTGCTCAGCCACATCCGCCGCGGTGAGGCCCGCGAAGGGCAGTCGCGATGGCGGAACTTCCGACAGATGCTGCTGCTGTTCTTCACCGCCGAGGTCGAAGGGGTGGAGGTTTCGGCCGGCGAGGTCTCCGGTCTGTCGGACGAGGAAGGCTACATCCGCCTCGAAGTGGCAAGGCCCTCGGCGACCACTGGCTGGACCCGGGTGAACGGCTACATCGCCGGGGACGCGGCCACCTTCCCGGTGCACATTCCGGAGCCCGACGCGCGGCGCGGCGTCATCTCGGACATCGACGACACGATGATCCACACCGGCGCGCACCGCCTGATCCTCAACCTCTGGACCACCTTCACCGGCAGCCCGCTGACGCGCGAGGTCTTCGCCGACAGCATCGCCCTGATGGAGCACCTGGCGGAGGACGGGCGAAACCCGGTGTTCTACGTCTCCTCCTCGCCCTGGAACCTGCACCACTTCCTCGAGACGTTGTTCGATCGCGAGGGCCTGCCGAAGGGGCCGTTCTTCCTGCGCGATCTCGGCATCACCGAGGACAAGTTCATCACCGCCGGACACGGGCAGCACAAGGGTGAGGCCATCGACACGATCCTGGCTGCCAATCCCAATCTGCCTTTCGTCCTCTTGGGGGATACGGGGCAGAAGGACGCGCATGTCTACCTCGACGCGGCAAGGAGGCATCCCGGACGGATCGCCGGCATCTACCTGCGCGAGCCGGGAAGCGGGCCGGACGCCGCGACGAAAAGCGCTCTGGAGGAGATCGCGGCTCTCGGCGTCGACTGCGCGAGCGCGCCCGACTTCGATGCGATCACGGCGCGGCTGAAGGGCGCCTGACCGGTCTTGCCGCCGGCCCGCAAACAGGGCCATCTGGCGCCATGCACCCGAACCCTGCCTTTCGCAGCCAGACCGACGCCACCAACCTTGCCTTCGCGCGGGAGAGAGCCTTCGGCATCCTGAGCGTGACCGGCGCGGCGGGGCCGCTTCTGGCCCATGTTCCGTTCCTTTTGGCCGAGGACGGCGGGAGCGCCGACCTCCACCTCGTCCGCACCAACCCCATCGCCCGGCTGGAGCTTCCGACCCCGGCGGTCGTCGCGGTCAGCGGACCGGACGGCTATGTCTCGCCCGACTGGTACGGCGTGCCGGACCAGGTGCCGACCTGGAATTACGTCGCCGTCCATTTGCGCGGCACGCTGACCGCCCTGCCGCGGGAGGCAATGCACGACATGCTGGACCGCCAGTCCGCGGCCTACGAATCGCGGCTCGCCAAGACGCCTTGGACGACAGCCAAGATGTCGCCGGAGGCGATGGATCGGATGCTGCGGCAGATCCAGCCCTTTAGGCTACAGATCTCTGAGGTCGCCGGTACCTGGAAACTGAACCAGAACAAGCCCGAAGCGGTGCGACTCGCCGCGGCGGCCCTGGCCCAGACCGGCATCGGCTCGGAGTTGCCTGCGCTCGCCGGGCTGATGACGACCCCGCCGGCCGAGTGAGCCGAGCAGCGTTGATCCTGCCGGACAACGGCGCGATAGAAGGGGCAGCCTTCCCCCTGCCGAGGAACCCAAGATGCGCCTGATCATGTCCCCCGCCTCGCCCTACGTCCGCAAGGTTCGCGTCGCCCTGCGCGAACTCGGCCTGGAGGACGCGGTGACGGAGGTACACGTCTCCACCACGCCGCTGGCCTCGGCTGCCGAGGCTCTGGCGGCCAATCCCACAGGTCGCATCCCTGCCCTGGTCCGGGACGATGGACCGGCCCTCTACGACAGCCGGGTGATCACCCGCTACCTCGACGCCCGGACGGGCGGGGGGCTCTATCCCGAAGCGCGGCTTTGGGAGGTGCTGACGCTGGAGGCGACGGCGGAAGGGCTGCTCGATTCGGCCATCGCGATGGTTTACCAGACCCGCTTCGTGGGGACCGAGGGGGCGAGCGCGGACTGGATCGAGGCGCACTGGGGCAAGGTCAGCGGCGCGCTCGCCGCCATCGAATCGCGCTGGATGAGCCATCTCGCCGGACCGCTCGACATGGGGCAGATCGCGGTCGGCTGCGCGCTCGGCTACCTCGACCTGCGGCACGGCGACCGCGGCTGGCGGACCGTGGCGCCCGCCCTTGCGGACTGGTACGTCACCTTCGCCGCGCGCCCCTCGATGGCCGCAACCGCCCCCGCCTGACGCGGGCGGCGGGCCGGCGCGCACCGGATCCGGCCCGGCGATGGACGGCATCGCGGGCCGCGGGCGGCGCATGAGTATTTGAGCCAGCCCGAACCAGCAGGACCACGCCCCTGGCTTCGGGCTGGAAAAAATACTCATATTTGGGAGCAACGGTTGCCCTCACCGGACACCGCCCGATGGCGGGGCGGCGGCAAGGTGGGGCTCGGCCGACCTCTCACGGTCAGAAGTTGAAGCTGACGCCCACGTTCACCGCGTTGGTGATGATGTCCGTCGACAGGGTACCGCCGTCGTCCAGGTCGGCCTCGTTCTGGGAATAGGTGAACATGTACTCACCAAAGAGGTCCCAGTTCTCGGCCACCGGGTAGGTGGCGCCGGCAAGGCCGCGGACGGCGGGACCGGTGACCTGGTAGCCGTAGGTCGAGGATCCGTTCTTCTCGACCTCCACATGGGGAACGGCAATGCCGATGCCGCCGCCGACATAGGGCGTCACGGGACCCCAGGCATCCTGCCAGCGCCGATAGACGTTAACGGTCAGGATGTTGATGCCGTCGGTGAATTCCAGCACGTCGTAGTCGTTGGCCCCGAGAGTCTCGTCATCGGCATAGACCTTGGCATGGGTGAAATCGATGCCGTAGCCCAGTTCGGGCCGCTGCCAGTAGGTCGCGCGGACACCGTAGTAGGGCGGCGCTTCGAAGGAGTTCCCTTCCCAGCCGGCAGTGAAGTCATCCCGACCGATTGCGTCATTGCCCCGCACTGTCACGCCGGAATGGGGCGACTCCTGGATGCCGCCGTAGAAGCTCAGGCTGATCTCGGCCGTGGCCAGGCTCGGCAAGGCGAGAAAGGCGGCGGCGCAGGTCGCGATCTTCAGCATGGAAAGGCCCCTGTCAGTCATTGCCGTGTATAGGGATCCTGCGGCACTGCGGCAACCCGGGCCGGGGCGGCGTTCGGTCACATTCGCGTCCCGGGGCCACGCTGCTTTGTTATGCGACGTTTCGCGCAAGGGTTTCACTGGACGGCCTTTCCGCTGGCCGCTAAGACCCGGCCCGACCGGGTGTGCCTGTCAAGGACGCCCCCGCGATGCATGACCGCGCTTCCGGCTGCGCCGGGGCCACGACAGAAAGGGCGTCAGGTGTCAGACACAGCAGACCACGAAACCACCCGCCGGGACTTCATCTACTATGCCACCGCCGGGGCCGGCGCCGTGGCGGCCGGGGCGGCCGTCTGGCCGCTGGTGAACCAGATGAACCCCTCCGCCGACGTCCTGGCCCTCCTGTCGATCCGGGTCGATGTCAGCGCCGTGAACCCCGGGAGCCAGCTCACCGTTCTCTGGCAGGGCAAGCCGGTCTTCATCCGGCACCGGACCGAGGCCGAGATCGAGGAGGCGCGCACCCAGGTCGAGGACGTCTCGAGCCTGCCCGACCCCTCCGCCCGGAACGAGAACCTGGCCCAGCCGGTCGAGGCGCCCGCGACCTTCGAGAACCGCTCGCTGCCCGCCCCCGAGGGGAGCGAAGAGGGCGAAGGCGCGTGGATCGTCCAGATGGGCGTCTGCACCCACCTCGGCTGCGTGCCGCTGGGCGACAGCGGCGACTTCGGCGGCTGGTTCTGCCCCTGCCACGGCTCGCACTACGACCTGTCCGGCCGGATCCGCCGCGGCCCCGCGCCGCGCAACCTCGAGATCCCGCCGGTGGCCTGGGTCGACGGCACAACCATCCAGATCGGTGAGGAGAGCGCCTGATGTCCGGTATCCCGCACGACCATTACGAACCGTCCACCGGGGGCGAGAAGTGGCTCTACCGGCGGCTGCCCATCGTCGGCCTGCTCTACGACACGCTGATGATCCCCACGCCCAAGAACCTGAACTGGATGTGGATCTGGGGCATCGTCCTGACCTTCACCCTGGTCCTGCAGATCGTCACCGGCATCGTGCTGGTGATGCACTACGTGCCGCACGTCGACATGGCCTTCGCCTCGATCGAGCACATCATGCGCGACGTGAACGGCGGCCACATGATCCGCTACTTCCACATGAACGGCGCCTCCCTGTTCTTCGTGGCGGTCTACATGCACATCTTCCGGGCGCTGTACTACGGGTCCTACAAGGCCCCGCGTGAGGTCACCTGGATCATCGGCATCCTGATGTTCCTCATCATGATGGGCACCGCCTTCATGGGCTACGTGCTGCCCTGGGGCCAGATGTCGTTCCACGGCACCGCGGTGATCACCGGCCTCTTCGGCGCGATCCCCTTCATCGGCGAAGGCATCCAGACCTGGCTGCTCGGCGCCGGCGCCGTGGGCCAGCCCGCGCTGAACCGCTTCTTCTCGCTGCACTACCTGCTGCCCTTCATCCTCGTCGGGCTGACGGCGGTGCACATCTGGGCCTTCCACACCACCGGCAACAACAACCCCACCGGGGTCGAGGTGCGCCGGTCCTCGAAGGAAGAGGCTGAGAAGGACACCCTGCCCTTCTGGCCCTACTTCGTGATCAAGGATCTCTTCGCCCTGGCGGTGATCCTGACGGTGTTCATGGCCATCGTCGGCTTCATGCCGAACTACCTCGGCCATCCCGACAACTACATCGAGGCGAACCCGCTCGCGACGCCCTCGCACATCGTGCCCGAATGGTACTTCCTGCCGTTCTACGCGATCCTGCGGGCCTTCGTCGAAGGCGTCTGGGTGGTGGAGATCGCCGGCTGGATCTCTTTCGGGATCATCGACGCCAAGTTCTTCGGCGTGCTGGCGATGTTCGGCGCCATCCTTGTCATGGCCCTGGCCCCCTGGCTCGACACCTCGTCGGTCCGGTCTGGCCGCTACCGGCCGATGTTCAAGTGGTGGTTCGCCCTTCTGGTGATCGACTTCATCGTCCTGATGTGGGCGGGCGCGATGCCGGCGGAGGAACCCTACGCCACCATCTCGCTCATCGCCTCGGCCTACTGGTTCGGCTACTTCCTCGTGATCCTGCCGCTGCTCGGCGTGATCGAGAAGCCGATGGCCCAGCCCTCGACCATCGAAGAGGACTTCGCCGCCCACTACGCGCCCCATACCGGCGGCACCACCACTGCCGTGAACCCGGCCGAGTGAGAAAGGACCCCAAGACAATGATCCGCACGCTCACCACGTCCGCCGCCGTCGCCCTGAGCCTCCTGGCCCCGGTCGCGGCCCAGGCCGCCGGCGAAGGCCACGTCGAGAACTACGAATTCCCCTTCGAGGGACCTTTCGGCAGTTACGACCAGATGCAGCTCCAGCGGGGCCTGCAGATCTACACCCAGATCTGCTCGTCCTGCCACGGCCTGCAGTACGTCGCCCTGCGCACCCTCGCCGACGAGGGCGGCCCTGGCTGGACCCTCGACGAGGTCCGCGCCTACATCGACTACCAGGGTATCGAGGTCTGGGACCCCGAACTCTTCGACGGTGAAGGCGACTTCCGCCCGGCCACGCCCGCTGACAGGTTTCCTCCGGTCACCGGCGCCGGTGCTCCCGACCTCAGCCTGATGGCCAAGGCCCGCGCCGGCTTCAGCGGCCCCTACGGCACCGGGATCAGCCAGTTCATCAACGGCATGGGCGGTCCCGAGTACATCGCCTCCCTGCTGACCGGATACGAGGATCCGCCCTCCTGCGCGCCCGAGGATTTCGACGGCTACTACAACACCGTCTTCACCGCGGGTGGCTACCCGGCCGAATGCATCGACGAAGACGGCCACCACATGTACCCCGGCAGCTGGATCGGGATGGCCCCGCCGCTCTGGGGTGAGGATGTGGACTTCGCCGACGGCTCCTCGAACGAGCTCGAGGAAGAGGCCAAGGATGTCGCCGCCTTCCTGATGTGGACGGCCGAGCCCAAGCTGAACCAGCGCAAGGAAGCGGGCCTGACCGGCGTGATCTTCCTCACCGTGCTCTCGGTCCTGCTCTACTTCACCAACAAGCGCCTCTGGGCGCCGCACAAGAAGAAGGTGAAGGGCGACACGGACGCCTGATCCTGTTGATGATCGGACAAAGGGCTCGCCTCGGCGGGCCCTTTTTCGTTTCGGCAAAAGCGTCTTCGAAGAGGCATAAACGCGCTTTCGAAAGCGCGTCGCCCCCTACCGCCCGAGATACCGGGCCAGGCTCTCCGGCGGGTTGTCCAGCAGCGCGTCCAGCGGCGAGGGAGGGCGGGCGACCCCCTCGTCGATCCAGACCGCCTGACCGGCGAGGTCCCGCGCTTCCTCGGGATCATGCGTCACCAGCAGCACCACCCGGCCCGACAGCGTCTCTTTCACCAGCCTCAGCATCTCGTCCCGCTGGCCCGGGCCGAGGGCCGAGAACGGCTCGTCGAGAAGCACAACGGGCCGGTCCTGCACCAGAACCCTCGCCAAGGCGGCGCGGCTTTGCTGCCCTCCCGACACCGCGCCGGGACGCCGGGCACCGAGGCCGCCGAGGCCCACCCGCTCCAGCACATCCTCCACCCGGGCCCTGTCCCCGGCCGCAAGCCGCAGTCGCGGCGCAAGGCCAAGGCCCACGTTCTGCGCCAGCGTCAGGTGCGGAAACAGGTTGTTGTCCTGGAACAGCATCGCCACCGGGCGCCGCGCGGGCGGCAGCCCACCGATGTCTCGCCCGTCCACTTCGATCCGGCCGTCCGGGACCGGCAGGAACCCCGCGACCGCCGCCAGCAGGGTCGACTTGCCCGACCCCGACGCGCCGATCACCGCGGTGAGTCCCGGCCCGGTCTCCCAGTCCGCGGCCAGGGTGAATTCGCCCTGCGTCAGGCGCACATCGTCAAACCTCAGACCCACGGCGGCCTCCCTGGTCGAAGATCCAGAAAAGCAGCAGGGCCGAGCCGATCAGGATCAGCCCCGCCGCCGCCGCCGCATCGGTCCGGTAGGACCCCATGAGGCGGTACATGGCCAGCGGCAGCGTCTCCTGCCCCGGCCCGGCAAAGAGGGCGATGACGCCGAGATCGCCCATCGACAGCGCCGCCGCGATCCCGGTGGCAAGGCCGAGGGGCGCGCGCAGCCGGGGCAAGGTCACGATGCGCAGCCGTGCGAGGCCCGCCAGCCCGAGACCCTGCGCCAGCCGCCCGAACCCCGCCTCGACCTCCGCCGCCGCGGGGGCGATCAGACGGACGGCAAACGGCAGGGCCAGCAGCGCATTGACCAGCGCCGTCACCGGCAAGGCGAGCGATCCCGGCGGCACCACGGACCGCAGCAGGATGAACAAGCCGGTGCCCACCACGAGCGCCGAGACGGACAACGGCAAGAGCCCCGCCAGCGTCGCCAGAGGCCCCGCCCGCAGGGCGATCGGCAGCGCCAGCGCGATGCACAGCGCCGCCGAGGCAAAGGCGACCGCCACCGACCGGCCCAGCGCCGGCCAGACGTTCGCGGGCAGGTCTGCGAACCCCCAAAGCCCGCCGATGACCACGGCGGAGAGCGGCAGCACCAGGAAGAGTGCCGCCGCGGCGATCCAGACCCCGTCGAGAACCCGCGATCCGTCCCACCGCTCCACCCG
>JAMWZF010000119.1 GCA_024304875.1 Paracoccaceae bacterium | reverse complement strand
GCGGGAGCCGGCGCGGCGGCGGCAGGCGCCGGAGCGGGCCGCGGAGCCCGCGAGGCGACCGCGGACAGGTCCCGGCGGAACGGGCGAACGTGTCGGCTCAGGCGGCGGCGAGCATCGGCATCCGCAAACAGACCGTGGTCTCGCCGCCCTTGTGCGAGACCTCGATCCGGCCGTTGTGCGCCGTGGCGATGGCCGAGGCGATGTAGAGCCCGAGGCCCAGCCCTTCGCCCCGGGCGTGACTGCCCCGGCGGAACGGCTCGAAGAGGTCGGACCGGATCTCGGCCGGAATCGGGTCGCCCCGGTTGGTCACGGCGATGACGATCTCGTCGCCGGTGCGCTTCGCGGACAGGCCGATGGGCCCGCCCTCGGCGCCGTGGCGGATGGCGTTGGACAGAAGGTTGGACACTGCCTGGGCGATCCGGGGCGCGTCGCAGCTGACCGGGCCCGGGATGTCGACATCGACGGAGATGTCGTGATCGGGCTCGGCGGCGCGGATCTCCTCGGCGACCTGGCGGACGGCATCGGCCAGGGGCGCGTTGGGCTGGGCGGTGACCCGGATCCCGCCGAGACGCGAGCGGGCGTGGTACATCATGTTCTCGACCAGGTCGTCGACCCGGCGCAGGGCGGACCACATCATCTGGCGGATCCTCGTGCCCCGCTCGGACAGATCCTCGTTGCCGAGCTGGCGGGTCGCGGCGGTCAGGGCGGCGAGAGGGTTCTTGAGGTCGTGGCCGAGGATGGCGAGGAATTCCTCCTGCACGCGGGCAAGCTGCTGCTCGTGGGCGACGTTGGCCTCCTGCGCGGCGAGCCGTTCCTCGGTGTCGAGGATGCGGCCCACGATGTCGGCGAACATCGCCAGCATGGCCTTGGCCCGCGGCCCCTCGATCTTGCGCGGGACGGTGTCGAGGGCGCAGAGCGTGCCGAAGAAGGCGCCGTCCGCCCGCAGCACGGGCACCGACAGGTAGCTGACGATGCCGAACTGCCGGGTGATCGGGTGGTCGGCGTACAGCGGGTTCTTGCTGGCGTCGTCGAAGAGGATCCATTCGCCGTTCTGCCGGACGGAATTGCAGAAGGTCTGGTCGATCGCGATCTCGTCGCCCTCGGCCATGCCGAAGGCGAGATCGTCGGCAGTCCGGCAGGCGACCCAGCGGTCCTTGGTCACGCGGGCCACGGCGGCCCAGCGCATCCCCGTGGCCAGCATCACCGTCTCGAGGATCACCCGAATCGTGTCGCTGTTCGCCATGATCTCGATATCGCCCTGGAAATCGTGATTTCCGGCAACGAAGGCGGCGTGATCCTGAAGGAGGACGGCAGTCGGAGTGTCTGGCATCGGTTTTGGCTGTGGTTTGAGGTCCATCGTCCATACATCCCTGGGGGACCCTGCGTAAGGCCTTTTTGGACCTGCCGCAGCGACATCCTGCCGTCCGGGCATCTGGCAAGTCCGGCGCGCAGATTTATGTCAGGTGCATGACAGACACCGGGACACATGCCCTCAGCGACGTGCTGGACGAACTGGAGCGGTCCATCGACGGGGACCAGGTCCGGGTCGCCCACGTGGTCGACACCATGGGGCGCAAGTCCTTCGCCTCGCTGATGCTGGTGTTCTCGCTCATCTCGACCTCGCCGGCGAGCGCGATCCCGGGGATGACGGCCATCGTCGCGGTGCTGGTCTTCATCCTTGTCGTGCAGATGATGGTCGGCCGGGACAGCGTCTGGCTGCCGTCCTTCATCACCAGGCGCAAGATGTCGGCCAAGAAGCTGAACAAGGGCATCAGGTTCATGCGCAAGCCGGTGAACTTCGTGGAACGGTTCCTGAAGCCGCGGCTGACCTTCCTGTTCCACCGGCCCTGGCTGTGGCTGCCGATGATCCTGATCCTCTGCCTGACCCTCTTCATGCCGTTCATGGAGCTGATCCCGACGTCGGGATCCATCGCCTCGGGCGTGATCGCCCTCTTCGCGGCCAGCCTGCTGACCCGCGACGGCCTGCTGGCGCTGGCCTCGCTGGCGCTGCTGTCGGTCCTGCCGGTGACGATCTACCTCTGGCAGACCTGACCCCGGCAGCCGCGCCCGGCAAGAAAGTGCCGGGTCGCACGGAACGGTGATGGAACCGGGGGCGTTGGTCACCAGGCAGCGTTGTCTTCGCCGCCGAGAATTGTCCGCCCGTTACACAAGGCCCGCCATGACGACATCCGACAGCTTCGCCCCTCATCGCAGCCGCCCGCATGGCCGGAACTGGGCCGTCATGGTCCTTGGCTGGGTCTGCATCCTCTTCGGGCTGGTGATCGGCGCCGGCGGCATCTGGCTCCTGCTGCTGGGGGGCAGCTGGTACTACGCCCTGGCCGGGATCGGCCTGGTCGCGACCGGCGTGCTTCTGAATGCGCACAGCATGGCAGCGGTCTGGGTCTACCTGGTCGTCTGGCTGGGGACGCTGGCCTGGGCCTGGTGGGAAGTCGGCGCGGACTGGTGGGCGCAGGTCCCCCGGCTGGTCGCACCGACCCTCATTCTCGTCCTCGTGCTTCTGTGCATTCCCGCGCTCCTGCGCCGCCGCTGACCGAATATCCGGAGACCCACATGATCCGCACCGTCCCGCCGCTGTCCGTCCTTCTGATCGCCCTCGCCGGGGCCGCATGGGCCCAGGACGAGGCCACGTCACCCGACACCGACGCCGCCCCGACCGAGGAGGCCGCACCCGAGGCGGAGGCCCCTGCCCCGGCGCCGGAGGCCGAGGCACCGGCGGCGGAGGACACGGAGACCGCCGACCCGGCCGAGACCGAGGCGCCGGACGAGCCCGAGGCCGCCGCGGACACCCAAGAGGCCGGGACGGAAGAGGGCGACCCCGCCGAAGGCAGCGAAGACGCGGCCGCCGAGGCCGAGGCGACCGAGGAGGAGACCCTCGCCGCCGCCGGGCCCGAACCGGTCTGGGAGGTGGGCGCCGACTGGCCCTACTGGGGCGGCGATGCAGCGGCGACGCGCTACTCGCCCCTGTCGCAGATCACCCCCGAGAACGTCGCCACCCTCGAACAGGTCTTCGTCTACGAGACCGGCGACATGCCCGAGGGCACCGCCGAGGGGAAATACTCGCCCGAGGTGACGCCCCTGAAATTCGGGGAGGACCTGCTGATGTGCTCGGCGATGAACCGGCTCATCTCGATCGACGCCGCGACCGGCGAGGAGAACTGGCGCTACGATCCGGGCGTCCCGAACGAGGCGATCCCCTACGGCGCGACCTGCCGGGGGGTGACGCTCTACACCGATCCCGAGGCGGCGGAGGGCGACGTCTGCGCCACCCGCCTCGTGCAGGCGACGCTCGACGCCAAGCTGATCGCCGTCGATGCCGCGACCGGCGTGCCCTGCGAGGGGTTCGGCGAGAACGGCATGGTCGACCTCTGGCAGGACATCGGCGAGCGGGTGCCCGGCTGGTACGCCGTCACCGCGCCGCCCGTGGTCGTGCGCGGCGTGCTTGTCACCGGCGCGCAGGTCAAGGACGGCCAGGCCGAGGACGCGCCCTCGGGCGTGGTCCGGGGCTTCGACGCCGTCACCGGCGAGCTGGCCTGGGCCTGGGACCTCGGCGCGCCCGAGCAGAACCGCCAGGGCCCGCCCGAGGGCGAGGTCTATACCCGCGGCACGCCGAACATGTGGACCACCGCCGTCGCCGACGAGGAGCTGGGCTACGTCTACCTGCCGATGGGCAACTCCTCGGTCGATTACTACGGGTCGAACCGGTCCGAGGCCGAGAACGAATACGCCACCTCGCTCGTCGCCCTCGACGCGACCACGGGCGAGGAGGTCTGGCACTTCCAGACCGTGCGCCGCGACGTCTGGGACTACGACCTCGGCTCCCAGGCGACGCTGGTCGACTGGCAGGGCACGCCGGCGATCATCCTGCCTTCCAAGCAGGGCGACATCTACATCCTCGACCGCGAGACCGGCGAGCCGCTCACCCCGGTGGACGAGCTCACCGGCCTGCCGAGCGGCGAGATCGAGCCGGACTACATCTCGGACACGCAGCCCATCAGCGCCTGGCACACCCTGCGCAAGCCGGACCTGACCGAGCAGGACATGTGGGGCTTCACGCCCATCGACCAGCTGTGGTGCCGGATCCAGTTCCGCCGGGCGAACTACGACGGCTTCTACACGCCGCCCTCCTCGGACCGGCCGTGGATCCAGTATCCGGGCTACAACGGCGGGTCGGACTGGGGCTCGGTCGCGGTGGATGTCGAACGCGGCATCATCGTCGCCAACTACAACGACATCCCGAACTACAACCGCCTGATCCCGCGCGAGGAGGTCGAGGCCCTGCCGATCAACGAGCGTCCGGCGGGCGAAGGCTCGGGCGGCGAGGCCGGGCCGCAGGCCGGGTCGCCCTACGGGATCAAGGTGAACGCCGGCTGGCGCAACACCGGGACGGGCGTGCCCTGCACCAGCCCGCCCTACGGCGGCATCCGGGCGATCGACCTCGAGACGGGCGAGACGCTCTGGGACCGCCCGCTCGGCACCGCGCGGCGGAACGGCCCCTTCGGCATCCCGTCCTACCTGCCATTGACCATCGGCACGCCGAACAACGGTGGCGCGGTGCTGACCGCCTCGGGCCTCGTCTTCATCGGCGCGGCGACGGACAACCTGTTCCGCGCCATCGACATCGAGACCGGGGAGACCCTGTGGTCCGTGGTCCTGCCCGCCGGCGGCCAGGCGAACCCGATCACCTACGAGGTCGACGGCCGGCAGTACGTGATGATCACCGCGATGGGCCACCATTTCATGGAAACCGGCGTCGGAGACGAGGTCATGGCCTGGGCCCTGCCGGTGACGGAGTAAGCGCGGCGGCAGCCGCCCTGGAGGAGAGACGAGATGGCTGACGACACAGACCGCACGCCGGACGAGAACACCGCCGGCCGCGCCGGGCCGAGCCGGCAGGAAGCCGACGCGGCGGTCGCCCGAGGACCGGCGCGCGCAGGCCTCGGGCGACCGCAGGGCACCGCTGGCCGCGCGGGACGAGCGCCGCTCGCCCGTGATGCTGGCGGCCGCCGCGGCGGTTCTTCTGTTGCTTGTCGCCATCATCGCCCTGATCTTCTGAGGACACCGCCATGAACCAGTTTTCCCGCGACCGCGTGCAGGACCAGCAACCCGGCGTCGAGGCCGAGATGGACCCGGCCCCGGACTACGCGCCCCTCTTTCCTGGCTCGGACCGGCTGAAGGACAAGGTGGCCATCATCACCGGCGGCGATTCCGGCATCGGCCGGGCCGCCGCCGTCCTCTTTGCCCGCGAAGGCGCGAAGGTGGCGATCATCTACCTGTCCGAGGACGAGGACCGCGACGCGCGCGACACGGTGGAAGCGATCCGCGCCGAGGGGTCGGACGCCATGGCCCTGCGCGGGGACGTGGGCTGCAAGCCCTTCTGCGACGACGCCGCCCGCAAGGTCATGGACCGCTTCGGGCGCATCGACATCCTGGTCAACAATGCCGCCGAGCAGCACGCGCAGGAGGATTTCGAGGACGTGCTGCAGGAGCAGATCGAGGACACCTTCCGCACCAACATCTTCGGCCAGATGTTCATGGTGCAGGCGGTGCTGCCGCATCTGTCGGAAGGGGCGGCGATCGTCTCGGTCACCTCGGTCACCGCCTACCGGGGGCAGGACCTGCTGATCGACTACGCCTCGACCAAGGGCGCGATCCTGTCCTTCACCCGGGCGCTGGCGCACAAGCTGGCGCCGAGGGGCATCCGGGTGAACGGCGTGGCGCCGGGCCCGATCTGGACGCCGCTGATCCCGGCGTCCTTCCCGCCCGAGAAGGTGGCGGACTTCGGCAAGTCCAGCACCATGGGCCGCCCCGGCCAGCCGAACGAGGTCGCGCCGTCGATCCTGTTCCTGGCCTGCGCGGATTCGTCGTTCATGACCGGCCACGTCCTGCACCCGGACGGCGGGGCGGCGACGGCGGACTGATTGCGCCCGCTCCCAGCGCCGTCGAGGTGGGCCTGGACCCACCCCCCATCAGTCTTATGCCGGGCACTCCCACGTTCCGCGAAAGCCCGACGCGGGGCCGGGATCCATCGCGAACGTCAGCGCGGCCTCGGAGCGGGCGGCGTCGACCTCGGTGACATCGGCCCGCAGTCCGTCTGTCTCCCAAGTGCCCTCGCCCGTCGCATCCAGCGTCACGATCACGCCGTTCACCTTCATCGCAGCGCCGTCGTCCCCGGTCCACAGGATCGGGTCGATTTCCGGCGAGGTGTGGAAGGCGCAGCCCTCGGGGGTGATCGCCAGCGCGGCCTCCTCGCGGGTCAGCGGGGCCGGGTCGAGGGCGGAGAGCAGCGTATTGGAGAGCGCGTCCTCCATCGTGCCGGTCTCGGCGGACGGGTCCTCGTAGACCTCGGCCACCGTGTCGCCCGTCGCCGTCTGCGCCACGAGGTAGCGCATCTCGGCGATCTCCTTGCGCTGTGCGGCGGCGATCTCCTCTGCCAGGCGGGCGACGCGGGCGTCTTCGATCCCGGCCCGTTCGGAGGTCATGATGGCGATCGAATGGTGCGGGATCATCGCCCGCATGTAGCTGGTGCCGTCCACGGTTGTCTGGCTCCGCACGAGCCAGAGCGAGAGGGCGAAGACCGCCGCCGCCCCGGCGAGGATGCCGATGTTGGCGGCCCGGTTCTCGTACATCCCCCACATCCAGAGCAGCATGACGATGGCCATGGTCGCCCCCATCAGCACCGCCATGTAGACCCGCGTCTCGGAGTAGAAGACATGGGTGAGCGCGTAGGTGTTGAGGTACATCAGCCCCAGCATCACGACGGTCGAGGTCAGGATCATAAGGGCGAAGCGCAGATAGGCGGGCATGGGGCCTCCGTTGGGTCGGTTTGAGATACCAACGGCTCCACGGCGGCAAGGTTCCGGCGGGTCCGCCCTAGCGGGAGGCGAAGTAGGCGGCGAGCGCGGCGATGTCGGCGTCGGTCAGGTCCCGCGCGGCGGCGGCCATCAGGTCGTCGTAGGCCAGCACCTCGTCCCGCCAGAGGGTCAGCTGGACCTCGGTGAATTCAGCATGCTGGCCGTCGAGGGTCGGCCCCTTCGGGGGGCCTTCGGCGGGCGCGTGGCAGGCGACGCAGGCGGGGATGTCGCGGGTGCCGGCGGAGGCGAGGGCCTCGCCCGCGGCGATCAGGTCGGGGTCCTGCGCCGGTGGCGCGTCGTCCTCGGCCGCCGCGAAGTGCGCGGCCAGGGCGGCGAAGTCCTCCGCCGGAACCATCGTGACGGCCTGGGCCATGATGCCGCTCGGCCGCTGGCGCGAGTGGTAGGCGGTCAGCTGCTCTTCGAGGTACTCCGGCGGGTGGATGTCGAGGCGGGGCACCTGGCCGTCCACCGGTCCGTGGCAGGTGGCGCAGTAGGCGCGGTCGCTGTCCGGGTCGAGGGTCAGCGGCGGGGCCTGCTGCTCCTGCACGGCGGCGAGGTAGGCGACCACGGCCCAGACCTCGTCGTCGCGGTCTTCTGCCGGCCAGGGCGGCATCCCGGACATCTTGATCCCGTTCTGCACGATCCAGAACAGGTGGTTCGGCTCCCAGTCCTCCACGGCCCGGTCGATGCGGGGCGGGGACGGCACCATCGCGGCCATCGTCGCGGTGCGGAAACTGTCCGGCGCGGCGTGGCAGGTGGCGCAGGCGCTGGCGTAGTGCCCGGCGCCGAGGGCGATCAGGTCGGGATCGGTGAGGTCGGGCACCTCGGAGGGCGCCGGCGCGCGCAGCTTCACCGAGTTGCGGAAGGTGGAATGCAGCACCCAGCTGACCCCCGGCCAGTGCCCGACCTGGGCCGAGACGTTGTAGAGCCCGAAGCCGACGACGGCCCCGGCCCCCGCGAGGCCGAGGGCGCCGAGGACGGCGAGGGTGAGAACGGTCCGTTTCATGCCGGGTGCCTTTCGCGCAGGGACATCCCCGTCAGCGCCAGCCCCGCCACCAGGTAGACCGGCGTGCCGATGCCGAGCATGAGCATGCCGCCGAGCTGCTGGCCGGGCAGGTCCGGCGCGGTGCCGCAGATCGCGGCGTAGAGGTCGCGGGGGGCGAGGACGATGAGCGCGCCGAGGAGGGTCATGTGCATGGAGGTGAGCAGGAGGCCCCCTGCCCCGGCCAGCGGCCGGTCGGCCCGCAGGCACCCGGCCCAGACGGCGAGGCCGACGGCGAGGAAGCTGGCCTGTTCGAGGACGAAACCGACCGGCGCATTGCGCCCCAGCCCGTGCGCGGCGGGCAGGTGCCAGCCCCAGACCACGACGAACTCGGCCAGCGCGGCGCCCAGGGGCGGGACGGCGGCCCAGAGGCCGAGGCGCGGCAGGCCGAGCACGATCAGCGGCGCGGCGAGCGCCACCAGCGTCATGTGCCTAGCCATGTGGGCGGCGAAGGCGGGCATCAGCGCCTCGAGCGGGATCGTCCAGATCGCCGCCAGGAGGCCGAGGCCGGGGAGGAGGAAGCCGGCCCTCACTGGCAGCCCCCGATGAAGAACAGCGGCAGGGTGGTGAAGAGCGCGCCGATGAAGGAGATCA
>JAMWZF010000118.1 GCA_024304875.1 Paracoccaceae bacterium | reverse complement strand
CCCCGAGCCGCAGCCGCAAAAGGCCACCCCCCGCCAGATCGCCCCCGAAGAAGACAAGGTCGCCGGCTTCGTCTTCAAGGTGCAGGCCAACATGGACCCCAAGCACCGCGACCGCGTCGCCTTCGTCCGCCTTGCCTCGGGCCATTTCGAGCGGGGCATGAAGCTGACCCATGTGCGCAGCAAGAAACCGATGGCGATCACCAATCCCGTCCTCTTCCTTGCCGCCGACCGCGAGCTGGCGGAGGAGGCGTGGGCCGGCGACATCATCGGCATCCCCAACCACGGCCAGCTGCGCATCGGCGACACGCTGACCGAGGGCGAGGCGCTCAAGGTCACCGGCATCCCCTCCTTCGCGCCGGAACTCCTTCAGGGCGTCCGCGCGGGCGATCCGATGAAGGCCAAGCACCTCGAGAAGGCCCTGTTCCAGTTCGCCGAGGAAGGCGCCGCGAAGGTCTTCAAGCCCTCGATCGGCTCGGGTTTCATCGTCGGCGTCGTTGGCGCCCTGCAATTCGAGGTGCTGGCAAGCCGGATCGAGCTGGAATACGGCCTGCCGGTCCGCTTCGAGGCCTCGCAGTTCACCTCGGCGCGCTGGGTTCACGGGCCGAAGGCGGCGGTGGAGAAATTCACCAATGCCAACAAGCAGCACATCGCCCAGGACCACGACGGCGACATCGTCTACCTGACCCGCCTGCAGTGGGACATCGACCGGATCGAGCGCGACTACCCCGAAGTCGCTCTTTCGGCGACGAAGGAGATGATGGTCTGAGCGCGTCCTGACGCCACTTGTCATCGACCTGTTATGTTATAACATAACGAGGCCGACCCGACGGAGACCGCCATGCGCCTGATCGCTCTTGCCCTTCTACTGCTGACCGCTCCCGCCTTTGCCCAGGAGGCCGGCCCCGGCGACCATGCCGGCGAGGAGATGCACGAGGACGATCATGCCGAAGGCCCGGACCACGCGGAGGGGGACGCCGACCACCTCGCCGAGCTGGAGGGTCTTCGGCTCCTCCATGCCTGGACCAACGCCACGACCGGCGACCGCGCCGAAGTCTACCTGACGATCGAGAACACCGGCGACGCCGAGGTCTATCTCACCGGCGCCAGCACCGGCATTGCCGAGACCGCCCGCCTCGTCGCGCAGCCGATGAAGGCGACGGGTGAGCCCGAACAGATCGGCACCCTGCCCGTCCCCGCCGGCAGCGAGATGGACCTCGAACCCGGCGGCGTTTTCATCGTACTGACGGGCCTCACCGAGACGTTGGTTGAGGGCGGCGAATTCGAGGTTATGCTCACGCTCGA
The DNA here is from genome assembly GCA_024304875.1 of Paracoccaceae bacterium. Taxonomy (GTDB): domain Bacteria; phylum Pseudomonadota; class Alphaproteobacteria; order Rhodobacterales; family Rhodobacteraceae; genus JAMWZF01. The sequence goes on along the minus strand of JAMWZF010000118.1, from coordinate 7,237 downwards.
CCCCCTCGGCGAGGTCCAGGTTCACGTACAGGTGGAGTCCGAAGATGCGCGTCACCATTCCCACGCTGGCCACGCTCACTAGCGCCGCCCTGCTGACGGGTCCTGCCGCGGCCGACCCGCAAGGCTGGGACCTGCTGCAGGCGATCACCTTCGAGGAGGTCGAGACCGACACCGAATGGAAGGTCCTCAAGACCTTTCCCGAGGGCCTTCGGAACGGGGCCGAGTTCACCGTCACCGGCTATTACGTGCCGGTCGAGGCGCAGGCCTACGTCACCCAGTTCCTCATCGTCCCCGACCCGGCGGACTGCCCCTTCTGCGGCTCGAACGGCTACGGCATCTCGCTCGAGGTCCTCGCCGCCGACCCGATGCCGGACCTGCCCGAGGCCAGCGAGGTGACGGTGACCGGCACGCTGGAGCTGATCGAGGACACCGAGACCTACCAGTTCGCCCGGCTGACCGAGGCGCGGCTGGTCGACGGCGGCTCCTGACCGGGGCGCGCCCGTCCGGAATTCCGGACCTGTTCACGCGCGGGATCCTCGGCGTACGCTGCCGCAAGGTTCCATCAGGAGGATAGGTCCATGACGACGCGCGCCGAACTGGAAGTCATTATCGCCGAGGCTCTGCTCGAGGCCGGATCGCCGGACCAGCTGGCCGACCACGTCCGCCGCAATCCCGGCGCGGCGATGGACCGTCTCGCCGGACCCGAGGTCGCCGCGGCCGCCCGGTCCGTGTCGCCCCGCGTCAACCGGCGCGTGGTCTCAGGCATCCTCGCCGATCTTCGGCGCTACACCGAGCCCCGGATCCTGGTCGCCCGCATCGCCCGGCGGCTCGGCGCCTACGTGGACGGCCATGTCGAGGAGGTTCCCGTCGGGCACCCGTGCTGGCTGATGATGGAAAGCCTCAACAAGATCATCGACGCCAAGGAAACGGCCTGGGAAGCCTACGACAAATGCGTCAGCGACACTGACGACGAGGGCGATCCGCCCGCGGAGGGGGGCGGCGGTTTCGACATCGGAGAGGTGCGCGGCAGCGATCCGGCCTCCGGCTCCGGGGCCGACCTGTCCAAGCCCGGGCACTGCGACGGCCTGCTCGAGATCTTCAACAAGCTCTCGGACGCCGAACGACAGGCCCGCGCCGCCTACGAGGCCTGCATCGAGGAGAGCAGGACCTGAGGCCCCGCGCGCCGGCGCCGCCGGCCCAAGCGGGCTGACTTTCTTGACCTTTCTCTCGCCCGCCTGTATTGGACCGGCCATGACGAACGCCCCGGCAATACGGCCCGGGCAGGCCGCGCTCGGGGATTGCGGCCATGATCTAGCCGCAACTCATGGAAAGGCGCGCATTGACCAAGTTTACCGACCTGAACCTCAATCCGAAGGTTCTGAAGGCCATCGAGGAAACGGGCTACCTGACGCCCACCCCGATCCAGGCCGGGGCGATCCCGCCCGCTCTCGAAGGCCGCGACGTGCTCGGCATCGCCCAGACCGGCACCGGCAAGACCGCCAGCTTCACCCTGCCGATGATCTCGACGCTCTATCGCGGCCGCGCCCGTGCGCGGATGCCGCGGAGCCTCGTGCTCTGCCCCACCCGTGAACTCGCCGCCCAGGTGGCCGAGAACTTCGACGCCTACGCCAAGCACACCCGCCTGACCAAGGCCCTGCTGATCGGCGGCGTGTCGTTCAAGGAGCAGGAGCAGATCATCGACAAGGGCGTCGACGTCCTGATCGCCACGCCCGGCCGCCTGCTCGACCATTTCGAGCGCGGCAAGCTGATCCTCTCCGACGTCAAGGTCATGGTGGTGGACGAGGCCGACCGGATGCTCGACATGGGGTTCATCCCCGACATCGAACGCATCTTCGGCCTGGTGCCCTTCACCCGGCAGACCCTGTTCTTCTCGGCCACCATGGCGCCCGAGATCGAGCGGATCACCAACACGTTCCTCTCCAACCCTGCGCGCATCGAGGTCGCCCGCCAGGCGACGGCCTCCGAGACGATCAAGCAGGGCGTGGTGGAATTCAAACCGTCGCGCCGCGACCGGGAAGGCAGCGAGAAACGCAACGTCCTGCGCGCCCTGATCGAGAGCGAAGGCGAGGCCTGCCGCAACGCGATCATCTTCTGCAACCGCAAGGTCGACGTCGACGTCGTCGCCAAGTCGATGAAGAAATACGGGCTGGACGCCGCGCCGATCCACGGCGACCTGGACCAGTCCCACCGGACCCGCACCCTCGACGGGTTCCGCGACGGCTCGCTGCGGTTCCTCGTCGCCTCCGACGTCGCCGCCCGCGGGCTCGACATCCCGAACGTCTCCCACGTCTTCAACTACGACGTGCCCTCCCATGCCGAGGATTACGTCCACCGCATCGGCCGCACCGGCCGGGCCGGCAAGACGGGCACCGCGCTGATGATCGCCACGCCCCGGGACGAGAAGAACCTCGACGCGATCGAGCGGCTGATCGAGACCACGGTGCCGCGGGTCGAGAACCCGCTGAAGTCCGGCGGCACGCCCGCCCCCGAAGAGGCCGAGGACGAGGTGCGCACCTCGGAACCCCGGCCGTCGCGCTCCCGCTCGCGGTCCAGATCCAGGGCCGAGTCCACCGAAAAGGTGGAGCCCGCGACCGAGCAGACGGTCGAGCCCGGTGCCGAAGACAAGCCGGCGTCCGCGTCCCGCGGCGCGTCGTCCACGCCCCGGTCCCGTTCCCGCTCGCGCGGAGGTTTGGGCCGCGGCGGTTCCGCGCCGGTCGTCGGGATGGGCGAGGACGCCCCTGCCTTCATCCTGCAAAGCTTCAACGAACGGCGCGGCGGCCCGTCGGCACCGGACACCCATGACGACGGGGCCGATGACGCCTCGCAGGTCGAGACCGGGACCGACGATCCGGACGGCGCGAAACACGACGCCGCTTAGGACAATCTTCACATCTCTCACCGATGGTCGGACCACGCCCCAATGACGCGGCCCGACCAGATGTGGAACAAATCCAAAATTGCCGATGCGAGGGCCCAGCGGGGTCGGTCCCGCGTCGCCCTCGACGTCCTGGCGCGCCTGTCCTGCGACAATCGGGTGCTGACCTGCGTGGTCGAGGATTTCTCCGCCACCGGCGCCCGCCTGCGGCTCGAGGATGACGCCGCGGTCCACCTCTTCGGGGAGGGCTGGGTGCTGTCCTCCACCCTGATCGGCACCCTCCCGATCGAGATAAGGTGGCGCAACGTGGATCACGCCGGCGTCTCCTTCGAGATCGGGCAGGAACAGCGGGCGCATCTCAACCGCTTCGTGAAGGCGTTGATCCGCTACGGCGTTGCCCAGCTGGACATCCACGCCACCGTCGAGGGACGGGGCGGCGGGCTGCGTCGGCCCCGCCACGGCGCCCTGCGCTGATCCGGCGGCCCGCCGCCGCCGGAGGCCACATCCCGAAACCGTCATTTCGCGACCGGCCGCAGGATTGGTAAGAGGAGAAAAACCAGTCAGGCAGGCCTACCTTCGATGAATATCCGACGTGTTCTCACCGCCCTCTTCCTCGGTTGCGCCGGCCCCGCCTCGGCCCAGCAGGTGGCGCAATGCCATGCGCAGGTGAACGGCTCCGAGATGATCGTCGATTTCGACCGCAGCACCGATATCGCCCAGGAAATCACCCGGCGGGAGGCGCTGTTCCGCGGCCCCGGCCGGCTCTGGGCCTGGACCCGGGGCGACCTGCCGACCTGCAATTCCTCGGTCCTGATGACCGCGCTTGCAACGGAACTGGGGGCCGACGACACCGAGGGCTTCTGCCTCGCCTGGGTGGACGAGACCGACAGCTACGTCCTCGCCCCCGGCCAGCGGAACTACCGGGGCCGGTGCACAGGCACGGTCTGCCAGTTCGTGAATGCCGCCAAGGACGAGGTGACGGCGGCCGGCGGCGCGGTGTTGCAGGTCACCGGCGTGACCGCGGCAGTGCAGGACCCGCTCGGCACCGGGGTCCGCGCGCTCTCCCACGGCTCGGGCGCGCTGATGGCGACGGGACAGTCCGGCTCGCTCGCCAGCTTCTTCAGCGGCACCGGCAGCACCCTGGCCGCCACCCTCTCCACACCGGCCGTCGCCACCGCGGGCACGGTGACGGCGGTGATCGGCGGCGGCGCGCTGTTCGTCTGCGCTGGGTAGCCCAGTACCCGGCCGCAAGCCGGGACACGGGCGCGGAAGGCGCGTGGCCCCGGGTCAGCTCAGGGGCGCGGCAGGTCAGCTCAGCCGGCTGACCACCACCGTCACCTCGGGCTTCTTGCCGATCTCGTTCTCGGCGGTGCGCCGTGTGAGGATCCGCAGGTCCTTCTCCAGCACAGCGTCGTCCCGCAGGACCTTGGCCTCGGCCCGCTGCATCCAGCCGGCCAGCGCGTTCTCCAGCACCTCGACCAGCGCGCCGTTCGACACGCCCGTTTCGGGCAGGCCCATGATCTCGCACCAGGGATCGCCGAGCGGTTCGCCGTCCTCGTCGATGATCAGCGTCACGGTGACATGGCCGTTGAGCGCCATGCGGATCCGGTCGCGGACGATCCCGTCCATCGCCCCGATCTGCACCTTGCCGTCGAGGTAGGTGCGCCCCGTCTCCACGTAGCCCACTACCGAGGGCAGACCGCCAGACAGCGACACCATCGTCCCGTTCACAGCCAGCGTGCCCGGAATCCCCGCCGCCTCGCCCAGCTTGACGTGCTCGCGCAGGTGCCGGTGCTCGCCGTGGTTGGGGATCAGGGCCTTGGGGTGAACCAGCCGGTGCATCTCCTCAAGGTCCGGCCGATTGGCATGGCCCGAGACGTGATACTTGCCGCCGCTGTCGTCCACGACCTCCACGCCCTTCTCGGACAGCTGGTTCATGATCTTGATGACGCCCCGCTCGTTGCCCGGGATCGTCTTGGACGAGAACAGGAAGGTGTCCCCCTCCTTCAGCTCCAGCCCCAGGTATCTGCCGTTCGCCAGCTGGGCCGAGGCGGCCCGGCGCTCGCCCTGGCTCCCGGTCACGATCAGCAGCAGGTTCTCGCGCGGGATATGCGCCGCCTCCTCGGGGGAGACGGTCGACGGAAAGTCCTTCAGGACACCGGTCAGCGTCCCCGCCTCCACCATCCGCCGCATGGCGCGGCCCAGCAGGCAGACCGACCGGCCCGCCCGCACCCCGGCCTCGGCCAGGGTCTTCAGCCGCGCGATGTTCGACGCGAAGGTCGTGGCGCAGACGAGGCCCGGCGCGGCGCGCATCAGTTCCTCGATCGCCGGGCCGACGGTGGTTTCCGACCGGCCCGGATGCTCCGAGAACACGTTCGTCGAATCGCAGATCAATGCGTCCACCCCGCCCTCGCCCACGCGGGCCCAGAGCGACTTGTCAAAGGCCTCGCCGACAACCGGGCTCTCGTCGATCTTGAAGTCGCCGGAATGGACCACGCGGGCGTCCGGCGTTTCGATCAGGAGGCCCGAGCTTTCGGGGATCGAATGGCTGATCGGCACGAAGGAGACCCTGAACGGCCCCGCCTCGACGACTGCCGGGTAAGGCTCGGCCACGGTCACCGTCTCGGGATCGAACCCCTGCTCCTCCAGCTTGCGCCGGGCGTGGTGGGCGGTGAAGGCGCGGGCGTGGACGGGCGCGCGCAGGCGCTCCCAAAGGTGGCCGACGGCGCCGACATGGTCCTCGTGCGCGTGAGTGATAAAGATGGCCTCGATCCGGTCGCGGCGCTCTTCCAGCCACCGGATGTCCGGCAGGATCAGGTCGACGCCGGGCGTCGTGTCCATGTCCGGAAAGGTCACGCCGAGGTCCACGACGATGAGCCGCTCCGCGTCCTGCGGCCCGTAGCCGTAGACGTAGGCGTTCATCCCGATCTCCCCCGCGCCTCCGAGGGGGAGGTAGATGGTTCTGTCCCTGCTCATGGGTATTCCTTGTCAGGTGTTATTGTTCTACGCGCGCATTGTGCGCATGGATGACGGTCAGGCCGTGCATCGTGAGGTCGTCTTCGATGGTGTCGAATAGCACATCTCCTTGCGAGAACAACGGCGCAAGGCCGCCGGTCCCGATGATGCGCATCGGTTGCCCGTACTCGCCCTTGATCCGCTCGCAGATGCCGCGGACGAGGCCGATATAGCCCCAGAAGACGCCGGACTGCATGCAGGCCACCGTATTCGTGCCGATCACCGCCTGCGGCTTGGTCACGTCCACGTGCGGCAGGGCGGCGGCGGCATTGTGCAGCGCCTCGAGGCTCAGGTTCACACCGGGCGCGATGACCCCGCCCACATAGGCCCCGTCGGTCGCCACCACGTCGAAGGTGGTGGCGGTACCGAAATCCACCACGATCAGGTCCCCGCCATGCCGGTCGAAGGCGCCGGCGGTGTTGACCAGCCGGTCGGGGCCGACCTGGGTTCCCGGATCCACCCGCGGATCGACGGGCAGCACGCAGTCCGGCTTGCCCACCACCAACGGGCGGCAGCCGAAGTAGCGGTCGGACATCACGCGCAGGTTGAAGACCACCCGCGGGACGGTGGACGAGATGATGACCTCGGTGATGTCCGCCTCGATCCCGTGATGCTTAACGAGGGTCGAGAACCAGACGAAATACTGGTCCGCCGTCCGCTGCCATTCGGTCGAGGTGCGGAAGGTCGCGAGGAACTGACGTCCGTCCCAGACCGAGAACACGGTGTTGGTGTTGCCGCAATCGATGCAGAGGAGCATGGGGTCCACCCTATTCGAAGAACACGTCCGCCGCCGGGATCGACCGGGGGCCGGTGCCGGTGATCAGGACGAGGTTGCCCGCGCCGTCGATGGTGTCGAAGGTACCGCGCACGGTCTCCTTCATCGTCCGGGCGGTGATCTGGTCGCCGAGGCGCGCGGCCTGCTTCAGCCAGTCCTCGCGGATCCGGTCGAAGCCGAAGCGGGCCAGCTTGGCCTCTTGCGTTGCGAAGTTGGAGCAGAGAACCGACAGCACCTCGATGGGCGTGACGTTTTCGAGGCCGAGGGACACCGGCGGAAACGGCTTGCCCTCCTCCGCCGGCGGCGCCGCGACAAGGTTCACGCCGACCCCGACCGACAGCCAGTCGACGTAGGTGCCGCTGCCGCTGCTCTCCAAGAGGATGCCGGCCACCTTGCCCTCGTCCAGCAGCACGTCGTTCGGCCACTTCAGCGACAGCCGGTCGCGGGAGGTGAAGATCGACAGCGTCTCGAACAGGGCGTTGGCGGCCATGAAGCTGCGGCGCGGGGCAGGCGGGGCAATCCCTGGGCGATGCCGGACGGGAACCTGGCGG
>JAMWZF010000117.1 GCA_024304875.1 Paracoccaceae bacterium | reverse complement strand
GTGGCGGGCATCGGCGGCAGGGGGCGCGGCGGAATGGTCTTGCCGTCAACTATGAGCGCATCGGCCCCGGACTCCTTGAGGATCTCCTTGAGCGACTTCATCAGCCGCGTCGTGGACTCTCGAGCGTTCTGGCCGTGGATTTCGTCGAGGTGATAGTAGCTCATCCCGGTGTCCTTCGTCGTCGTCCCGCAGCGCAGGGTCGGTCGTCCGTCAATGTCCCACACCTTCCCCAGCGTCAGCAGGATCGGCGGCATTTGGGGCGAATTGTCGTCCAATTCTGGGCGAAATGTGGCAATCGCCGGATCGGCCGTCATAAGTTCGTTCGGCGCGTGGCAACAATGCGGCCGGTCCATCGGGGCCGCCCGGGAGGATGCCGGTTGCGCCGGGTCCGGGTCCGCCGGCCCTTCCGTCCTTGACTTCCGGCCCCGTGCGCGGTGTATCCGCCGGGCCGCACGACAGACCCCGAAAAGGACCGCCCCATGCACGCCTACCGCAGCCACACCTGCGCCGACCTGACCGCCGCCAACGTGGGCGAGACCGTCCGCCTGTCCGGCTGGGTGCACCGGGTGCGCGATCACGGGGGCGTCCTCTTCATCGACCTGCGCGACCACTACGGCATCACCCAGGTCATCGCGGACAGCGACAGTCCGGTCTTCGCAGAGCTGGAAAAGGTGCGCTCGGAATGGTGCATCCGCATCGACGGCGAGGTCCTCGCCCGGACGCCCGAGCTTGTGAACCCCAAGCTGCCCACCGGCGAGATCGAGGTCTTCATCCGCGACATGGAGGTCCTCGGCCAGGCGGGCGAATTGCCCCTCATGGTCTTCGGCGACCAGGAATACCCCGAGGAGACGCGCCTGCGGTACCGCTACCTCGACCTGCGGCGCGAGGTGATGCAGCGGAACATGACCCTGCGCTCGGACGTCGTGGCGAGCATCCGCAAGCGGATGTGGGACCAGGACTTCCGCGAGTACCAGACGCCGATCATCACGGCGTCGTCGCCCGAGGGCGCCCGCGACTTTCTCGTGCCGTCCCGCCTGCACCCGGGCAAGTTCTACGCTCTCCCGCAGGCGCCCCAGCAGTTCAAGCAGCTGCTGATGGTCTCGGGCTTCGACAAGTATTTCCAGATCGCCCCCTGTTTCCGGGACGAGGACCCCCGCGCCGACCGCTCGCCCACCGACTTCTACCAGCTCGACCTCGAGATGAGCTTCGTCGAGCAGCAGGACGTCTTCGACACGGTCGCCCCCGTGATCGCGGGGGTGTTCGAGGAGTTCGGCGGCGGCCGCAAGGTGGACGCGCCCGAGACCTGGCCGCAGATCCCCTACGCCGAGGCCATGGCGAAATACGGCACCGACAAGCCGGACCTGCGCAACCCGATCGAGATGCAGGACTGCTCGGACCATTTCCGCGGCTCGGGCTTCGCGATCTTCGCCAAGCTGCTGGAGCAGGACGGCACAGAGGTCCGCGCCATCCCCGCGCCGACCGGCGGCAGCCGCAAGTTCTGCGACCGGATGAATGCCTTCGCCCAAAAGGAAGGGCTGCCGGGGATGGGCTACATCTTCTGGCGCGACGGCGACGATGGCATGGAAGCCGCCGGCCCGCTGGCCAAGAACATCGGCCCCGAGCGGACCGAGGCGATCCGCCAGCAGCTCGGCCTCGGCACGGGCGATGCGGCCTTCTTCCTCGGCGGCAAGCAGTCCTCCTTCATCAAGGTGGCCGGCCGCGCCCGCGACGTGATCGGCGCCGAGCTGGGGCTGACCGAGCAGGACCGCTTCGCCTTCGCCTGGATCGTGGACTTCCCGATCTACGAGAAGGACGCAGAAACCGGCGAGATCGACTTCGAGCACAACCCCTTCTCCATGCCGCAAGGGGGCATGGACGCGCTGATGGGCGACCCGCTGCAAGTGAAGGGCTACCAGTATGATCTGGCCTGCAACGGCTACGAGCTGGTCTCCGGCGCGATCCGGAACCACAAGCCCGAGGTGATGCTGAAGGCCTTCGAGATCGCCGGCTACGGCGAGGAGGAGGTCAAGGCGCGGTTCGGCGGCCTCTACACCGCCTTCTCCTACGGCGCCCCGCCCCACGGCGGCTGTGCCTTGGGCATCGACCGGACGGTCATGCTGCTGGCGGACGAGGACAACATCCGCGAGGTGATCCTCTTCCCGATGAACCAGCGGGCCGAGGACCTGATGATGGGCGCTCCCTCCGAGCCGACGAACGAACAGCTGCGCGAGCTGAACATCCGGGTGGTGAAGCCGGAGGCGTAAGGCCGCCGCCCGCGGGAACCTGTACCGCCTGACCGGCGTTTCCCTCCATCACACGGAGGACCCGACGATGCGCAAGCTGATCAAGTACTGGGCGGTCTTCAAGGTGGCGCAGAAGCTTCTGGGCAAGCGCCGCCAGACTGCCGCCCCCCGGACACCGGCCCGCAAGGCGCCGCAGCGTCCGTAACACGACAGACGCCCCGCAGCCGGACCGGCGCGGGGCGTTTTCGTCTCGGCTGGGACCGGGTCAGTCCTCCAGCGAATCCTCGACCTTCTCGTCGACCAGCTTGCGCTCCTCCTCTTTGCGCTTCAGGAAGCGGTCGCCGTAGCCCTCGATCTCGTCCTGCGGGATTTCTTCCTTGGCGCGGGCGAAGACCTCGTCCTCTTCCTCGTCGACGTGGTGCAGGTAGTCGTGCTCCAGCGTCTTGAACTTCTGAAGCCAGCCGGGGGAGGACATGTCCATCTCGTTCAGCTCTTCCATCAGGTCGTCGAGTTGCTGGTGTTCGTGCACCGAATGGCGGGCGGCGTCCTGGCCCCAGGTCTTGGAAATCAGCTTGGAATAGAAGGTTTCCTCCTCGGCGGCGGCGTGGGACTTCACCTCGTAGTAGAACTCGCGCCACGCCTCCTTGCGCTCCTCGCTGGCGCCCTCGGTCTTGCCGATCCGCTCCAGCAGGGCGCGGTGATCGTCGTGGTCGGATTTAATGGCGGTATAGATGTCGGGCATGGAGTCCTCCGGGTTGGCCTTGGCACCAACGCGGCCGGCGGGGGACGGGTTCCGGCATCGCGACCCGGTCCGCACCCGGCACGCAGGTAAGGTTCGACAGACTTCGGCGATCGGGCCCCCGGTGTTATGATGGTCCTGTTTCAAGACAGATCTTTTCATCCCCGGAGTACCTTCCATGGCTCTCACGTCCCCCCGCTTCACCGATGTCCCTGCGCTGCTGAACGCGGCCAACAACAGTCCCTTCCTGACCTCCGGCGCCCGCGGGCACGGCGTCCACGTCCTGCAGTTCGCGCTGATCGACCTCGGGTTTCCCATGCCGGGCTCGACCGGCGGCAAGGGGATGAGCCCCGACGGGATCTTCGGGTCCGAGACGAAGGCCAAGGTCAAGGAATTCCAGCGCTCCACCCTTGGCGGCGCTCCGGTCACGGACGACGGCGTGGTGGGCGAGAAGACCATGAGCAAGCTGGACCGCGCCATCGGCGGCTTCACCCACAAGGTCGGCGTGACGATCTACACCGAATCCCCCTCTGCCCAGTCGGTCTTCCTCATGGTGGCCGAGGCCAAGAAGATCTACGCCCGTTACGGCATCGATTTCCAGGTCCGCTGGGGCCGCTGCCTCGCGGTGAAGGAACCGCACAAGACGACGCTCTACACAAAGGCGCCGGCCTGGGAAGACCTCAAGAAGGCGGTCACCCAAGGCGTCGGCGGCACCCTCGGCCCGCGGGAGACCACGGTGATCCAGGTCTCGCGCATCCCGCCGGACGACGCCTATGCGCTGACCACTTCGGGGGCCGACGCGGCGATCATCCGGCTTCAGGACGACGCGCTGATCTCGACCCTCGCGCACGAGGTCGGGCATGTCGTGCTCACGCCGGCCACCGGTCACGACAAGGAGGATCACGAAACCCAGCTCAACAACCTGATGACCACCGGCGGCCGCACGGCGCCCTTCGTCCTGACCCTCGAGCAGGTCACCGAGATGCGGGGCCACGCGCGCTGCATCAGGATCTGACCCCGGCCGCCGATCACGCGATTGTCGCGCCCGAACGGGGCCCTTATGTCGTAGGAGGGCATATCTGGGCGGGCAGGAAAGGCAGGGCATGGGCTTCGATCCGGTCATCGCGGCGGTGAGGTTCGGCATGGGCCGGGCGCCGGACATCGCCGACCCCGCCAGCGCCGAGGAGATGCTGGCCCTGCTCGCCGGTCCCGACCGCGCGGCGGCGGACTGGCCGATCCCCGGTTACGGCGCGATGGTTCCGTCGGTGCAGGACTACCGCCGCGCCAACGCCGCCCGGCGCGAAGCCCGGGGCACCCCCCAGGCCGAGGCCGCGACACAGGCGGTGCAAGCCCTGCGACGGCAGGCCCAGGACGGGCTAATTGCCAATACCATCGCCACCTTCGCGCGGTCGATCACCACCCGGGATGGCCTGCGCGAGCGCCTGACCGCCTTCTGGGCCGACCATTTCACCGTCATGGCCCGCCAGGGGATCACCCGCCACCTCGTCACGCCCTTCGTGGAGGATGCGATCCGGCCGCATCTGACCGGGCGGTTCGAGGACATGCTGATCGCCGTCGTCACCCATCCGATGATGCTCGCCTATCTCGACCAGAGCCGCTCCATCGGTCCGAATTCCCGGGCCGGGACGCGGCGGGACAGGGGCCTGAACGAGAACCTGGCCCGCGAGGTGCTGGAGCTTCACACCCTGGGGGTCGGCGACGCCTACGGGCAGTCCGATGTCACCCAGCTGGCCGAGCTGTTCACGGGGCTGGCCCTGAACGGGCAGGCCGAGTTCGCCTTTCGGCCCGACTTTGCCGAACCGGGCGCCGAAACCGTGCTGGGCACGTCCTACGGCGGGGCAGGGCAGGCGGCCCTGGCCGACGTGACCGCGGTGCTGCGCGACCTCGCCGTGCATCCGGCCACCGCCGCCCATGTCTCGGCCAAGATCGCGGTGCATTTCGTGGCGGACGACCCGCCGCCCGCGCTGGTGCAGGCGCTGACCGCGACATGGGCCGAGACGGGGGGCGACCTCCAGGCCGTCATCGCCACCCTGCTTGCCCGTCCCGAGGCCTGGTCGCCCGAGCCGCGCAAGGTCAAGCCGCCGCAGCAGTTCATCGCCTCGGCCCTGCGCGCGCTTGCGGTCCCGCCGGCCGCGCTGACCGCGCTGCCGGTGCGCGACCTGCGCGCCATCATCGACCGTCCGTTGCAGGACATGGGCCAGCCCTGGGAGAGCCCGCCCGGTCCGAACGGCTGGCCGGAAGAGCCCGAGGCCTGGATCACGCCTCAGGGCATGGCGGCCCGGATCACATGGGCGCTCTCGGCGCCCGAGGCCCTGCGCCCGGACCTGCCGGACCCGCGCGATTTCGTCACCACCGCGCTCGGCCCGCAGGCGCCCCAGCCGGTCCATTTCGCGGCAGAAGCTGCCGAAAGCGTGCCGGAGGGGATCGGGGTCATCCTGTCCTCCTCCGCCTTCCAGAGGAGATGACCATGGACCGCCGCCGTTTCCTCACCGGCCTCGCCCTTGGATGCTCGGCCGCCGCCAGCCCGCTGATGACGCCCGTGACCTTCGCCGCCGCGCCCTGGGACAACCGGCTGGTGGTGATCATCCTGCGCGGCGGGATGGACGGGCTGGACGTGATCCGGCCTCTCGGCGATCCGAACTTCGCGGCGCTCCGGCCGGATCTCTCCGAGGGCAGCCTGCCGCTCGGCACCGGTTTCTTCGGCGCCCACCCGGATCTGGCCGCCCTGGCGCCGCTCTGGAGTGCCGGGGAGCTCAGCTTCGTCCATGCCGTCTCGACCCCCTACCGCGACAAGCGCAGCCATTTCGACGGGCAGGACATCCTCGAGGCAGGGATCGCCGGGCTGGACGAGGGGCTGCGCGACGGCTGGCTGAACCGGCTTCTCCAGGTCGCGCCGGGCGTCACGGCCGAGACCGCCTATGCGGTGGGGCAGGAGCGGATGCTGATCCTGACCGGTGCGGCGGCGGCGGGCAGCTGGTCGCCTCGCACGCGCCTGCGCCTGACCCCGCAGGCCGAGCGGCTCCTGGCGCTGGTCCATCACGACGATCCGCTGTTCCGCGAGGCCAGCGCCCGCGCCATCGCCATCGCGGCCGAGACCTCGGACCCCGAGGCGCGGGAGGCCACCCGCGAGATGCTGGAGGGCAACGAGATGATGGAGGGCGTCGGCCTGGGAGGAAGCCACGTCCAGCTGGCCGAATTCGCCGCGTCGCGCCTGCGTGGAGAGAGCCGGATCGCGTCGTTTTCGCTGAACGGCTGGGACACCCACAACAACCAGTCTGCCGGTCTGGGCCAGGCCCTGTCGCGGCTGTCCGACACCATCCTGACCCTGCGCGCCGGGGTCGGGCCCGAGGTCTGGGGCAAGACGGCGGTGGTCTGCATGACCGAATTCGGCCGGACCGCCCGCCAGAACGGCACCCGCGGGACGGACCACGGCACCGGTGGCGCGATGATCCTGGCCGGTGGCGCGGTCCGGGGCGGGCAGGTGCATGGCGACTGGCCGGGGCTGGCCGAGGCCGATCTCTACGCCCGCCGCGACCTGATGCCGACCCGCGACGTGCGGGCCCATGCCGGCTGGCTGATGCGCGGTCTGTTCGGGACGGCGGCGGCGGACATCGAGCGGGCGGTCTTTCCCGGCGTCGAGCTGGGGACCGATCCGGGCCTGCTGCTCTAGGCCGGGGCGGGGCCGCTCCCGGCGCGCAATTCGGGCAGGGGCACCCCCCTCCGGCGGATATGGCGGGTTGAGAGGGCTCGGATTGGCCTGCCATATGGCAGCAGGACGACAGACCAGGGGACGCGCCGCGATGACCGAGACACGACTGACGCCGGTTCTGCTGTGCGGGGGCTCGGGAACCCGTCTCTGGCCCCTCAGCCGCAAGAGCTATCCCAAGCAGTTCGTTCCCCTCGTCGGCGAGGAGACCCTGTTCCAGGCGTCCGCCCGCCGCCTTGCCGGGGCGGGCGAGGGGCTGTCCTTCGCGCCGCCGGTCGTGCTGACCAACTCCGACTTCCGCTTCATCGTGACCGAGCAGCTGGCCGCGGCCGGAATCGACCCGGGTGCGATCCTGATCGAACCCGAGGGACGCAACACGGCGCCCGCGATACTGGCCGCGGCGCTGCACCTTGCGGCCATCGACCCCGAGGCGATCATGCTGGTGGCGCCGTCGGACCACGTCATTCCCGATGCGGCCGCCTTCCGCGCCGCCGTCGCCCGCGGCATTCCCGCGGTCGAGGCCGGGGACATGGTCACCTTCGGCATCGCGCCCAGCCATGCCGAGACGGCCTACGGCTACCTTGAGCTGACCGGCCCGCCGGACGACATCGGCACACCGGTCAAGCTGTCCCGCTTCGTCGAGAAGCCCGACGCCGGTCGCGCCTCGGAAATGGTGGACGCCGGCACATTCCTGTGGAACGCCGGCATTTTCCTGATGCGCGCCGCCGACATGATCGCGGCCTGCAAGGCCCATGCGCCGGGCCTCATCGGGCCGGTCGAGGCGGCGCTGGCGCGGGCCCGTCCCGACCTCGGCTTCCTGCGGCTGGACCCCGTGGCCTGGGCCGGGGCCGACACCATCTCGATCGACTACGCCGTGATGGAAAAGGCCGACAACCTCTCCGTCGTGCCCTTTCGGGCCGGCTGGTCAGACCTTGGTGGCTGGGACGCGGTCTGGCGCGAGACGGGCCCGGACGGGGATGGTGTCGTCACCTCGGCGGGGGCCACCGCCATCGACTGCACCGACACGCTTCTGCGGTCGGAATCCGACGGTCTCGAGGTCGTGGGCCTCGGCCTTGACGGGATCATGGCGGTCGCGATGCCGGACGCGGTGCTGGTCGCCGACATGTCCCGCGCACAGGACGTCAAGCTGGCGGTCGCGGCGCTGACCGCGAAGGGCAAGGCGCAGGCGGCTGCCTTTCCCAAGCATCACCGGCCCTGGGGCTGGTTCGAGAGCCTCGTGTCCGGCGAGCGGTTCCAGGTGAAGCGGATCCTCGTCCATCCCGGCGCGTCGCTGTCCCTGCAAAGCCATTTCCACCGGTCCGAACACTGGATCGTGGTGGAGGGCACGGCGAAGGTCACGCTGGACGACACCGTAAGGCTCGTGACGGAGAACGAGAGCGTCTACATCCCGCTCGGCTCCGTGCACCGGATGGAAAATCCCGGCAAGGTGCCGATGGTCCTGATCGAGGTGCAGACCGGCGCCTATGTCGGCGAGGACGACATCGTGCGCTACGAGGACGTCTACGCCCGCGGCTGAGACCGCGGGCCGGGCCGCAGCCGGAGCAGCGGCGCCGGCGTCAGATGCCGACCGGCCGTTCGTCGACGATCGCGCTGGTGTCGTCGGCCAGCTCGCTGGCGCCAGGGCCGATGGAGGCCGCGATCGCCGCGCACAGCATCACGATTCCGGCGGTCAGGACGAGCCAGTCGACGGTCGTGTTGCCGGTTTCGTCGCTCCAGAAACGCTCGATGAGCTTGGTCATGATATCCGTCCTCAGAAGGGGCCATCGGGCCGTTGAGGAAGGTATCGCGCCGGAATACGGCCGAAATTGGCCTCGGGCGGGGTCGTTTTG
>JAMWZF010000116.1 GCA_024304875.1 Paracoccaceae bacterium | reverse complement strand
GGGCGACCTGCCGGGTCCCGGTCCGCCGCGATGCGGGCGATCTGGGCGACATGGTCGGGGACGGAGTGATCCGAGGACACGGTGAGCGGACCCTGCGGCAGGTCGGGCAGGAGGGCGGGGGACCCGCCGGTGCCGAAGTCGCGGAGATAGGCTTGGCCGCGCGGGGCGGGCACGGCGATCCGGTCGCCTCCACCCAGGGCGCGGGTGGTGTCGAAGAGGGAGACGCCGATGGCGGGGATATTCAGGCCGAGGGCCAGTCCCCGCGCGGCGGAGACGGCGATGCGGGTGCCGGTGAAGTTGCCGGGGCCGATGCCGACGCCGATGCGGCCAAGGTCGGCCAGGGTCATGCCGGCCTCGGTCAGAACCTCCTGGAGCAACGGCATCAGCCGCTCGGCCTGGCCGCGGCTCATCTCTTCATGGGCCGCGGCCACGATCCGGCCGCCCGACAGCAAAGCGGCGGCGCAGTGCGCCGCCGATGTGTCGAATGCCAGGACTGTAGGCTCAGGCCGCATGGGAGTCGCGCGTTCGCTCAGGCCGCGACAGGGCGGACCTCGACGACCTCGGGGATGTAATGCCGCAGCAGGTTCTCGATCCCCATCTTGAGGGTCAGGGTCGAGGAGGGGCAGCCGGCGCAGGCGCCCTGCATGTGCAGGTAGACAATGCCCCGGTCGAAGCCGTGGAAGGTGATGTCGCCGCCGTCCTGGGCCACCGCCGGGCGGACTCGGGTGTCCAGCAGTTCCTTGATCTGGTCGACGATCTCGCCGTCCTCGCCCTCGTGCACGGCATGGCCGGTGGCGGCGGAGGCGCCGGCGCCGTTGCCGTCCATGACGGGCTGGCCGGACTGGTAATGCTCCATGATGGCGCCGAGGATCGCGGGCTTGATGTGGTCCCACTCGGTGCCGTCGTCCTTGGTCACGGTGACGAAGTCGGTGCCGAAGAAGACGCCCGTGACGCCGTCCACGGCGAAGATCCGCGCCGCGAGGGGCGAGCCGCCGGCGGCTTCGGACGTGACGAAATCCGCGGTGCCGGCGTCCAGCACCTGCTGGCCGGGAAGAAACTTCAGCGTGGCGGGATTCGGGGTGGATTCGGTCTGGATGAACATGGCAAGCCTGCCCTTTCCTGTCAGGCTTCCGATATGAGACCCGGACGCGGCCGAGTCAAGGTTTGGAACGATTCTAAGGTGGAGCCGCAGGGCACGAAAAAAGGCCGGGCGTGGGGGCCCGGCCTTTCCGTAGGCTGAGATCGGAGCGGATAGGGACGCTCCGAGGCAGCTTACATGTCTTCGTCGGTGAATTCGATTTCCTGGGCGTCGACCACCAGACCGTCCACGCGCAGCAGCGCGATCAGGTTCGAGGTCGGGGCCACGCCGACGTCGACCATGACATCGGAGTTGGCGCCTTCGGAAACTTCCATCATCCCGAGCATTTCGCCGAGGGTGCCGCCGTTGTAGTCGTACACTTCGACCGCGCCGGCCGCATCGGCCTGGATGGTGTCGAACTGGACGGTGCTGCCCTCTTGCTGCGTTTCGGCAGTGAAGAGGATGTAGCTGTCTGCAAGAGCAGCGGAGCCGGCGATGGTGCTGGCGGCGAGAGCGATTGCAAAGGTCTTGTTCATGACGAACTCCTTTCGTTGGGCCGGCCTGAATTGGTGGCGCGGCTTGGGTATGCCGACCCAGATGGGCCTCGACGGCGCGAGGGAAAGCCTTTGGGGAGTCACGAAAATTTGGGGCCGCAATCAGCGGCTTGAGGCCTTGACCCCGGCGTGGATCGCACTTGACGTGGGCGGGTTCCCGGCCCCTTTCGCAGGGTCTCCCCTGCACAGATGCACCGAACCCCGCCGATCGCGTCGCACCGGGCGCGAAAGGCAGGGTCACTTGTAACCAATTTTGATGGGCCGGGCGGGCGGAAGATCACCCTTCGTCGGGCCGTTACCGGGTCGGTTTGGCCTTTGTGACGCCGTCCGACAAACCCGTCCCGAGGATGGAGACGAGATCGCCGGTCAGGAAACGGGGCACCTCGGATGTCAGCGTGTCAGGGACGGTCCGCGTGGAAACGACCGGCTGGGCCGCGGCGAGCCCGGCCGACAGCAAGAAGAGGGGGACGAGGAGGACGAGGAGGAGCGAGCGCATGGAGAGCCTTGTCTTCAAGGGGACTATCAAGCCCCGAAGGGCGATGCCGGGCGGCTGACCCGCCCGGCACCGGTCGTCCGGATCAACGGAAGTCGATCTCCTGGGTGGCGACGACTTCGCCGTCGATCTTGAGCAGCGCGATCGCGTCGGTCTGCGAGGGGGCGCCGATGTTGACGCGGACGTTCGAGTTGGCGCCGGCCGTCACGGTCTTGGTGCCGAGCAGGTCGCCGACTTCGCCGCCCTGGAAGTCGTAGATCTCGACCACGCCGTTGCCGTCGGCGGTGACGGTGTTCAGCTCGACGACGCTGCCACGGTCCTGCCGTTCGGAGGTGAAGTCGAAGTAGCTGTTGGCGGACGCGGCCGTGGCGGTCAGGGCGACGGCGGCGAGGGCGGAAGCGATGATACGGGACATGGTATGGTTCCTTTCGGTTCGGGTCTGTTGTGGGCCGGATGGCCCGGGTGAAAGTGTGCGGCGGCGTCGTTCGCTGCCGATGAGGCCGATCTGGGCCTGTCAGCCGCCCTGGGGAAGACGGCGTCGCCATCACGAAAAAATGTCGGTCGGGAGGGCTGTCACAAACCTTGACGGAGGGGGGCGGCGACCCGGTCAGGCCATTCGCGCCCCTGTGCACAGATTGATAAGCCGGGCCGCGCAGAAGCTGGCCTTGCGCGGTAGCGAACGTCGCGTTTCGCGAAGGTCCCGCGACAGAGCTGTACGAAATTTGATAGTGATGTCAGCGGTCTGGCGGCCGTGAGCGCTAGCATTTTTGCCTAATTATTAGGCAAATCCGGGCGGGTGGCGGACGTCAGGTGATCGCTTCGAGCCGTTCCTTGGACATCGACCCCGGCACGATCGTCACCGGGATGGGGAGGCTGCCCGCGCCCTTCGACAGCTGCGAGACCAGCGGCCCCGGTCCGCCCTTCTCGTCTCCGGCACCGAGGACCAGCACGCCGATCTCGGGGTCGTCCTTGATCTGGGCGAGGATCTCGGGCACCGGCTCACCCTCGCGGATCACCAGTTCGGGGTCGACGCCCTGCTTGTCGCGCATCCACTTGGCGAAGACCTCGAAATGAACCTCGATCCGCTCGCGCGACTCGGCCCGCATCACTTCGCCCACGCCGATCCAATGGTTGAATTCGTCGGGGGGGATGATCGAGAGGACCTGGACGCCGCCTCCGGACTTCGCAGCGCGCATGGCGGCGAAGCGCATGGCGTTCAGACATTCGCGGCTGTCGTCGAGAACGACCAGGAACTTGCGCATGGGCCGGACCTCCCTTGTCCGGCGCGGAGTGTGCCGCGATGCGGCCGCTCGCGCAATGACCTCGTCGGGCCTACTCGGACGCTGTGCCGACACCTGGGCCGGAGCCCGCGATCAGCGACTGGACCTTGAGGTCGAGCCAGAGCCGCGCCTGATCGACCGCGTCCTGATAGGCCGTCATCGTCGGCTCCAGCTGCGGGAGCGCATCGCCGATCTCGTCCGCGCCGAGATAGAGAAGGGCGAGGGCCGCCATCACCAGGGTCACGAGGCCAAAGCCGTAGCGGAAGCCGCGGGCCTGCCTGTCCTTCTCGGTGTCGGGCGCGGCGGCACCCCTGTCGGAGCCGGACTCGAGCGTCGTGTTGATCTCTTCGATATCTGGCAGCCGGTCCCGCCGGGCACCTTCCGCGGTGGGCGCGGAGATCGGGCCGCCGATCACGGTCGCCTCCTCTTCGCCGCGCAGGCGGGCGAGATTGCGCGCGGCCTCGCCCCGGCGCCGCGCGCGCTCGGCCGCGGGCCCGGCGCTGTCCAGGCCCAGCTCCTCCTGGCTCTCGATCGCGGCGCCCTGGCGGGCGGCCCGCTCGCGGGCGGCCTCGGTGCGAAGGATGTCCTCGACATCGGGGTCTAGGCCGGGCGACATGGCCGCCGCAGTCTGCGGCGGCTCCTCGGGGGCCGGGCTCTCCTCGGGCCGCTCGTCGTCCTCGTCGCGGACCCCGTCGTCCTCGGCCGCGGCCTCCTCCTCGATCAAGTCGTCATCGAAGAGGCTGTCGTCGTCATCGTCATCGTCATCGTCGAAATCGTCGTCGGCCGGCGTGTCCGGGTCCATGTCGCCGACGACCGCGTCCGGCTCATGCTCTGGGTCCGTCTCGACATGGGTCGGGTGCTCGGGCTCGGGCTCCACCTCGTCATAGCCGCCCGGTTTCTCGAACCAGACGTGACCGCAATTGGAACACTGCACGTCGCGGCCTGTGTCTGGCACCACGTCATCGGCCACCTCGTACTGGGCGCCGCAATTCGGACAGGTCAGCCGCATCTGGTATCCCCTCGAGCCCCTCGGGTCGGCACGTTTCGGCCGTTTCCCCTGCGCGGACGTTAGCAAGCCCCGCGCCGCTCGCAAAGTCCGGCAAGGCCCCGCGCGGAATTCCTGAAGCATTCGTGGCAATTGCACCAGCGCGGCCTTTGAGGCAGAAGGGCGCCGGTGCGCAAGCGGAGGGGGAGAAACGGTGATCGAGTTGAGCCACGTTGCCTACAGCTACGGCGGCGGAGAGCTGTTCTCGGACCTGTCCCTGACCCTCTCACCGGGCTCGTTCCACTTCCTCACCGGCCCCTCGGGGGCGGGCAAGACCACCCTGATGAAGCTGTGCTACGGCGAGCTGATCGCCACCGCGGGCGAGGTGCGCCTTTTCGGCGAGGATGCCCGCCAGATGAGCCGGGACGGCATCGCCCTGGCCCGGCGGCGGATCGGCGTGGTCCACCAGGACTGCCAGTTCCTCGATCATCTGCCGGTCTCCGAGAACATCGCCCTGCCGCTGACCGTTGCGGGCCGCAAGGACAAGGGCATCCAGGATCTCGCCGACCTGATCGCCTGGGTCGGGCTGACGAAACAGGCCTCCCAGCTGCCGCCCGAGCTGTCGGGGGGCGAGCGCCAGCGCGCCGCCCTGGCCCGCGCCGTCATCATGTCGCCCGACGTGATCCTGGCGGACGAGCCCACCGGCAACATCGACTGGGAGATGTCCCAGCGCCTGCTGAGGCTGCTGGTCGAGCTGAACCGCATGGGCAAGACCGTGCTGGTCGCCACCCATGACATGGCCCTGATCCGCGCCGCCAAGCAGGAAGTGCAGTCCCGCGTGCTGCGCCTGACCGAGCGGCGGCTGCAACTGGCGGGGGCGGACCTGTGAGGGTGCCGGCCTTTGCCCGGCGCGGCTGGCTTCTCCTGATCGGCGACCCCAAGGCCGAGCGGGCGGTGCCCCCCTCCGGCTTCACCGCCTGGCTGACATCCTTCACCGCGGCGGCGATGGCCTTTCTCGCCGTCTTCGCCATGGCCTTCTCCTTTGCCGCCGGACGGCTTGCCGACCGCTGGAGCGACGAACTGGCCCGCACCTCGACCCTGCGCCTGTCGGCCCCCGCCGGGCAGATGGAGGCGCAGACGGCGACGGCGCTCGAGGTTCTGACCACGACCCCCGGCGTGGCCGAGGCGCGGCTTCTCTCGGAGGCCGAGCAGCAGGCCCTGCTGGAGCCCTGGTTCGGCCCCGGCCTGCCGGTCGCCAGCCTGCCGTTGCCCCGCCTGATCGAGATCATCGAGGAGGAGGACGGCTTCGATGCCGCCGGCCTGCGCGCGCGCCTGCAGGCCGAGGTGCCGGGCGCCGTGCTCGACGATCACACCCGCTGGCGCGAGCCGCTGGTGGCGGCGGCGGCGCGCCTGCGCTCCCTGGGTTGGCTCGCCCTTCTCCTGATCGGGGCCTCGACCGGCGCCATGATCACCCTCGCCGCCCAGGCGGCCCTCGCGGCCAATGCGCAGGTCATCCGGGTGATGCGCCTGGTCGGGGCGCAGGATGCCTACATCGCCCGCGCCTTCGTCCGCCGCTTCACCCAGCGGACCCTGTCCGGCGCCCTGGCGGGGATGGCGGCGGGCATGGCGGCGCTTCTTCTGATCCCGCGCACCGAGGTGGCGGGCGGCTTCCTCACCGGCCTCGGCTTCACCGGTGCGGGCTGGCTCTGGCCGCTGGCGATTCCGCCGCTGGCGGCGCTCGTCGCCTTCGCCGCCACCCGCACCGCGGCGACGCGCCGGCTGAGGGATCTGTCATGAGCGATCTGGTGCAATGGATCCGCTCGGCCCTGCACGTGGCACTGATCTATCCCGCGATGGCGGTCTATGGCCTTGTCTACCTTCCCGCCGCCCTGCGCAGCCCCGATGGCGCCGTCGCCGCCTGCCGGGCCTGGGCCCGCTTCGCGATCTGGACCGCGCGGTGGATGGTGGGCCTCAAGCTCGAGGTCCGGGGCACGCCGCCGACGGGCGAGGTCCTGATCGCCGCCAAGCACCAGAGCTTCTTCGACATCATCGCGATCTATTCGACGGTGCCCCGCGGCAAGTTCATCATGAAGAAGGAGCTGACCCGCGCCCCGGTGCTCGGCTGGTACGCGCTGCGGATCGGCTGCGTGCCGGTGGACCGGGGCCGGCGGACCGAGGCGATCCGGCGGATGGTCAGCGACGTCGCCCGGGGCAAGGCCGACCCCGGCCAGCTCATCATCTATCCCCAGGGCACCCGGATCGCGCCGGGGGTCATCGCCCCCTACAAGGTAGGGGCCGCGGTTCTCTACAAGGAGCTTGGCCAACCCTGCGTGCCGGTGGCCTGCAACGTCGGCCTGTTCTGGCCCCGCCGCGGAATTCTGCGGCGGCCAGGGACGGCGGTGATCGAATACCTCGACCCGATCCCGGCGGGAATGACCCAGGGCGTCTTTCTGGCCGAGCTCGAGGCCGCCATCGAAGACCGGTCCGATGCCCTGATGACGGAGGCCGGTTTTTCCCTGCCCAAGGAGGGCACGACATGACCCCGATCACCGACATCGCCGAGCTGGAGCGCCACTATGGCGCCGCCCATGCGGTCGCCCTGACCAAGGTGACCGACCGGGTGACCCCGGCCTACCGGCGCTGGATCGAGGCCTCGCGTTTCTGCATCCTCTCCACCGTCGGGCCCGAGGGGACCGACGGAACGCCGCGCGGCGACGACGGCCCGGTGGTCCTGGTCGAGGACGAGCGCACCCTCCTGATGCCCGACTGGCAGGGGAACAACCGGCTGGACAGCTTGCGCAACATCGTCCGGGACGGGCGCATCAGCCTGATGTTCCTCGTCCCCGGCAAGACCGACGTGGTGCGGATCAACGGCACCGCGCAGGTGACGGCCGACGAAGACTTCCGTGCGAGGTTCGAACGCAAGAGGATGCACCCGGCCACCGTGATCGTCTTCACCCCGCGCGAGGTCTATTTCCAGTGCGGCAAGGCCCTGCTGCGCTCGAACATCTGGAACCGCAACGATGCCGAGGGGCTGCCCTCGGCCGGCGAACTGGTCGCCGACGCCGACCGGGCCTTCGAGCCGGCGGTCCTTGACGATGTCTATGACGACGCCCTGAAAACCTCGATGTGGTGAACCCGATGCCGAAGATCACCTCCGTCGCCGCGCTCGAGGCGCTCTACGGCCTTGCCAGTCCGAGGTCGATCGAGAAGGTTGTGACCCATCTGACGCCGCTCTACCGGCGCTGGATCGCGGCCTCGCGGTTCTGCATCCTCTCGACGGTCGGCCCCGAGGGGACGGATGCGACGCCCCGGGGCGACGACGGCCCGGTGGTGCGGATCGCGGACGACCGGACGCTCCTGCTGCCGGACTGGAAGGGCAACAACCGGCTGGATTCCCTGCGCAACGTCGTCCGCGACGGCCGGGTGAGCCTGATGTTCCTGGTGCCGGGGTCGGACAACGTGGTGCGGGTCAACGGAACCGCCGAGGTGACCGACGATCCCGCGGTGACGGGCCTGTTCGAGCAGCGCGGCCAGCACCCCGTCACGGTGACGGAGGTGAGGGTGGCCGAGGTCTACTTCCAGTGCGCCAAGGCCCTGATGCGGTCCGGCCTCTGGGGCCGGGACGACGCCGGGGGGCTGCCCACCGCGGGTGATTTCGTGCGCGAGCTGGACGAGGGCTTCGACGGCGCCGCCTACGACGCCGGCTACGCGGACTACGCCCGGGACCGCATGTGGTGAGCATCGAGGGGGGCGTCGTCATTGTCCCTCGGACCAATGCCGCTCCAATGACGACCCCCGCCTTCGGCCCCGAGGTATTTCCCGGCAGAATGAGAATAAGGCCGGCGCCAAGGGGAACGGAGCGCCGCTCAGCTGAGCGGGCAGTCCGCCACGTCGACGAGGATCGAGATGATCGTGTCCGGTCCGTAGGCCTGCCCGCCGACGTCGATGTAGAGCGCCGCGCCGCGGGTGAAGAGGTCGTCCTCCTCGAAGGTCACGGTGGAATTCCCGGTGTCGAGCCGGGCGCCGTTGAACAGAACGCAATCGGTCAGGAAGTCGAGGACGTAGCCGTTGAAGGCCAGGTCCGGAAAGACGCCCGGCTCGGCGGTGGGATAGGCCAGGGTGATGCGGTCGGCCGAGATGTCGATGGCGACCGGGATCAGGTCCCAGCCATTCTGGGCCCCCTCGGGCTCCAGCCCGTATTCGAAGCCGGGACCGACCCGGGCCGGCC
>JAMWZF010000115.1 GCA_024304875.1 Paracoccaceae bacterium | reverse complement strand
AACCTGATCCGTCCAATCGCTCTGACGAGGAAGAACGCACTTTTTGCAGGTCATGATGAAGGCGGCCGCGCTTGGGGCCGCATCGCTTCGCTGATTGCGACCGCAAAGATCAACGACGTCGAACCGTTCACCTACCTCAAGGCCACCCTCGAAGCCATCGCTGCGGGCCACCCCGCAAGCCGGGTCGATGAACTCCTCCCGTGGAACTTCCTGCCGTCAAGCTGAAAACCCGGTGACCTCCAGGCGCCGCTTACAGTTCACAGTTGTGAACCCGTTGATATTGTTTTAATTTTTCCTGCCGAAAGGTTAACGCGCAGCGCGTTGCAATGGTGTTGGCACGGGCTGCAAGCCCGGGCCGCGCCCGACCCTTCCGTGACGCGCAACGCGTGCCTCTAACACGACGAGCGCGAACGGAGATTTAGTTGAATATTCTTGTGAAGTAGATGCTCAGGAGCGCACGCTTAGGTTGCGACCACATAGCACTAGCAAAATCCTTGCCGCACCAAGACCCGTGAAGTGTCTATGCTCAATCTTTTGGAGATGGGAGGGCTTTTGGCTTCTTTTCAGATTCGATCGCAGGAGCAGATCCAGTAACTTTCTTCTCTGTGATTGTTCTCGCTTTTTCAACTGCTTCGGCAATTGGCTGAACATCGTTTCCGAATTTTCGAGTAAGGTCACTCACTTCGTAAGCTGCCGCCATGAAGTAGGAAAACGTAGACTTGTCTTTCGCTAGCTCATTCTCCGCCTTGTGAATAAAGTGAATAATTCTGCGCTTTCTTTGGTCCGGAATTTCCTTTGCTTCCATTGTCATCTTGCGAGCTGAAGCAAAGAGCTCTCTTATTTCTGCTTTCTCGTCCTGCGTCAGTACAGATATGTTGAACTCGTCAGATTCATCTGCATCTTCGAAGTGTTTATCAAGTTTTTCTATATAGATACCTTCTTGGCAGATACGTGCCGATCTTGCGATTGATGGTACCTGAGGATTCTCACTGAATTCGAGATTTGAAAGAATAGTATTTTTCAACCCCTCGTCCGTGAGATAAGATGCCGCTCTTTTTGCTGCAGCTAGGCAAAACTGTATCTGAGAGTATCTGTCTTTACTTCTCTTAGAGAGGTCTTCAAGATCGCCAGACCAGCTGTTGGCAACAGATTCTAGTTCCAAAAGGATCGCTTCAAGAGCTTCAATTGGATTTCGCGAAATTTCCTCAAGTTTCATTGTATCTCTCACTCAAACATCCAACTCCTCGACGAACCTAGCGTTCTCCTGGATGTACTGGAACCGCAATTCCGGCTTCTTCCCCATCAGCCGCTCCACCAGGTCGCCGGTCTCGCCGGGTTCGTCCTCGTCGATGGTCACGCGGATCAGCTTGCGGGTGGCGGGGTCCATCGTGGTTTCCTTCAGGTCCTTGGCGTCCATCTCGCCGAGGCCCTTGAAGCGGGAGACCGTCATCTGGCCCTTGCCGCCGAGGCCCTTGGCCAGTGCCGCGTCCTTCTCGGCCTCGTCGAGGCAGTAGAGCCGCCGGGCTCCTTGGGTCACCCGGAACAGGGGCGGGCAGGCCAAATACAAATGCCCGTTGTCGATCAGGGGCCGCATCTGGGAGAAGAAGAAGGTCATCAGCAGCGCCGCGATATGGGCGCCGTCCACGTCGGCGTCGGTCATGATGATGACCTTCTCGTAGCGCAGGTCGTCGAGGTTGAACCGCGTGCCGAGGCCGGTGCCGAGGGCCTGCGTGAGGTCCGAGATCTCGGCGTTCGACCCCAGCTTGGCCGAGGCCGCGCCGAGGACGTTGAGGATCTTGCCGCGCAGAGGCAGCAGCGCCTGCGTCTTGCGGTCCCGTGCCATCTTGGCCGAGCCGCCGGCGCTGTCGCCCTCGACGAGGAAGATCTCGGTCCCCTCGCGCGATCCGGCCGAGCAGTCCACCAGCTTGCCCGGCAGGCGCAGCTTCTTGGTGGCGGACTTGCGGGCGGTCTCCTTCTCCTGCCGCCGGCGGAGGCGCTCCTCGGCGCGCAGGACGAGGAAGTCGAGGATCGCGCCCGCCGACTTGGTGTCCGAGGCCAGCCAGTTGTCGAAATGGTCGCGCACCGCGCCCTCGACCAGCCGCTGGGCCTCGGTCGTGGCCAGCCGGTCCTTGGTCTGGCCGACGAACTCCGGCTCGCGGATGAAGCAGGAGACGAGGGCGCAGCCCCCGGTGATCAGGTCGTCGCGGTTGATCTGCGCCGCCTTGCGGTTGTTCACCAGCTCGCCGTAGGCGCGGATGCCCTTGAGGATCGCGGCCCAGAAGCCGGCCTCGTGCGTCCCGCCTTCGGGCGTCGGCACCGTGTTGCAGTAGGACTGGATGAAGCCGTCGCGCGAGGGCGTCCAGTTGATCGCCCATTCCACCTTGCCCGGCGCGCCGAACTTCTCGTTGAAGTCCACGGTGCCGGCGAAGGGGGCGGCCGCGTAGGTCGAGGCGCCGTTCAGCTGCTCGCCGAGGTAGTCGGCGAGGCCGCCGGGGAAGTGGAAGGTGGCCTCGAGCGGCGTCTCGCCGTCGTCGATGGCCGATTTCCAGCGGATCTCCACCCCCGAGAAGAGGTAGGCCTTGGAGCGGACCATCTTCAACAGCCGGGCGGGCTTGAACTTGTGCGAGCCGAAGATCTCTTCGTCCGGGTGGAAGGTCGTCGTCGTGCCGCGCCGGTTCGGCGCCGCGCCGATCTCCTCGACGGGGCCGAGGGGGATGCCGCGCGAGAACCGCTGCTCCACCAGCTTGCGGTCGCGCGCCACCTGCACGACCATCGAATCCGACAGCGCGTTGACCACCGAGGCGCCGACCCCGTGCAGGCCGCCCGAGGTCTCGTAGGCCTTGCCCGAGAACTTGCCCCCCGCGTGCAGGGTGCAGAGGATCACCTCCAGCGCCGACTTGCCGGGGAACTTGGGGTGCGGGTCGAAGGGCATGCCGCGGCCGTTGTCGCGGACCGTCAGCGAGTAGTCCTCGTGCAGTTCCACCTCGATCCGGGAGGCGTGCCCCGCCACCGCCTCGTCCATCGAGTTGTCGAGGATCTCGGCCACGAGGTGATGCAGCGCCCGGTCATCGGTGCCGCCGATGTACATGCCGGGGCGCTTGCGCACGGGTTCCAGCCCCTCCAGCACCTCGATCGAGGAGGCGTCGTAGGTGACTTCGGTGGCGGATAGGAGATCGTCTGCCATGGCTGCCTGCTCTGTTTGTTGGTTGGCAGCCATTGTGGCAGGGCAGGGGGCCGGGGGCAATCTGTTGCGGTGTTATCCACAGGGGTGCGGGCCGGTCATGACCCGCAATCGAGCATCCAGGCGTTCACGAAGCCGCCCTTGTCCGAGGTCCCCTCGAATTGCAGTTCGGCCGTGGTGCAGCTGCCTTGCTGGGCGGCGGCAGGGGCGGCGAGGACGAGGGCGACGAGACTCCGGGAGAGGCGGCGCATGGCAAGCCTCCTGTTCCGTCAAATCGGAGCGGCAGTCGGGAGGGGCGCCGCATCCGCTGGCAATCGTCCCCGGGCGCCCGCCCCGCCAGCCTGCTCGATGTACCTGCCCACCTTGCGGACGACTTCGTCCAGGGTGGCGGTCAGCCGGGTCAATTCGGTGTGCTGGCCGGCACTCTCGGGCGCATAGCGCGAGATGAGGTATTCGCGCCGCTGGGTCATCTCCTGCAAGTGCGCCGCGGTCTTCTTTCGCAAGCGAAGGTCCGCGACGAACCCTGTGTCGGCCAGATCGTGCATGCGCGCCCGGATCTGGCAGTTCTCCATCCCCTTCAGGCGCAGATAGGCATTGAGGCACAATTCGATGGCGTGGATCGAGCAGAGGCGGGCGGGCGCGTAGGACAGTGGCGCACCCTTGGTTGCCCGGGGGAACAGGGCCTTTGCCGCGGCGTGATAGGCGATCGCCAGATCGTAGATATCCTCGGCGGCGGCGCAGTCGCCGGGATAGTGGGACCCGGATGCAGTCTGGGGCAAATGGCGAGCCCTTCGAAACCTGAACGTCAACGACACGACATCACCGGGTAGTCCCGGCGAATGATAGCCTTGGTGAAAAATCAATGGGGCGCAAGTGAGGCGGCGCATCTGGCGCTCTTCGGCGCCCCTCGTCGGACGATCATGGCCCGCGCTCCGGGGCGCGCGAGGAGGGCACTCGGCATCTGCCTGCGGCTTTCGTCCCCGGGCTTGACGGAGCTGCCGCCTGTGGCAGTGTTCGCCGCACAAGGAGACCCGCCCCATGCCCGTCCGCCTGATCGACCTCGACGCCTTCGACTTCGCCACGCCGCGCGAGTTGCCGCAGCTGGCCGGCGCGGTGGACGCCACCTGCCGCGAGACGGGCTTCCTGCAGGTCACCGGCCACGGCGTTCCCGACAGCGTCATCGCCGAGATCCGGGGCGCCACGCGGGCCTTCTTCGACATGGCCCAGGAGGAGAAGGACCGCTACCGCCCCGCCCCGGGCGCGCCCTATGGCTACATCGGAATGGGCGACGAGGCGCTGGCGAAGTCGCGCGGCGAGGAGACGCCGCCGGACCTCAAGGAGAGCTTCAACGGCGGTCCCCTCTCCGTCCCGCCGGGGGAGACCGACCCGGATGCGCTCGCCTTCTGCTATGCGCCGACGCCCTGGCCCGACCTGCCGGGGTTCCGGCGGGCGTGGGAGACCTATTACGCCGAGATGGAGGCGCTGGCGGCGCGGATCATGTCGGTGATGGCCCTGGCGCTGGGGCGCGAGGCGGACTTCTTCGCGCCCTACATCGACCGGCCGATCTCGGCCCTCCGCGCGCTGAACTATCCCGAAACACCCGGCCCCGCCCTGACCGGCCAGCAGGGCGCGGGGGCGCATACGGATTACGGCTCGCTGACGATCCTGCTGCCCGACCGGGGCAGCAAGGGGCTGGAGATCCAGGGGCCGGACGGGACCTGGGAGGAGGTGGAGCCGCGGGATGGCGCCTTCGTCGTCAACATCGGCGACCTGATGGCGCTCTGGACCGGGGGACGCTGGACCTCGACCCTGCACCGGGTGCGGCCGACGCAGCGGCGCCGGGCCTCGCTGGCCTTCTTCCACCAGCCGAACTGGCACGCCGAGGTCCGGCCTCTGGAAGGGAGCGGTGGCGCGGTTGTCTCCGGGCCCTACCTGATGGAGAAGTTCGCGGCCGCGACGGCACACTGAGACAAGGTAAGGCGGGGCCGGCCCCGCCTTACGCACGAAAGGACAGACCCCATGCGTATTCTCTTCACCGGAGGCTCCGGCAAGGCCGGGCGCCATGTCATGCCCATCCTGCGGGACGCGGGCCACAAGGTGCTGAACCTCGACCAGACGCCCATCGGCCTCGACGGCATCCCCGACCTGGCATTGGACCTCACCGACGCGGGCCAGGTCTTCAACGCCATGCAGGCCTACCGCGATTTCGACGAGCTGGCGGAAGGCACCGGCATGCCGGGTTACGACGCGGTCGTCCACTTCGCCGCCGTCCCCCGCATCCTGCTGACCACGGACAACGAGACCTTCCGCATCAACACGATGGCCACCTACAACGTCATCGACGCGGCCCTGCGCAGCGGCATCCGCAAGGTGATCTTCGCCTCCTCCGAGACGACCTACGGCATCTGCTTCTACGACGGCGAAAAGAAGCCCGCCTACATCCCCATCGACGAGGACCACCCGACGGTGCCCCAGGACAGCTACGCCATGTCCAAGGTGGTGAACGAGGCGACGGCGCGGTCCTTCCAGGAACGCTCGGGCGCGGACATCTACGGCCTTCGGATCAACAACGTGATCGAGCCGCACGAATACGAGGAGATGTTCCCCGACTTCCTCACCGACCCGGCCAAGCGCCGGCGCAACATCTTCGCCTATATCGACGCCCGCGACCTCGGCCAGATGGTGCTGAAATGCCTCGAGACGGACGGCCTCGGCTACGAGGTCTTCAACGTCGCCAATGCCGACATGTCGGTCGCGGCCAAGACCGGCGAGATCATCGAGGAGTTCTACCAGGGCGTGCCGCAGAAGCGCGAGATGGGCGAGGACGAGACGTTCTATGCCATCGACAAGGCGCGCAGGCTGGTCGGGTTCGAGCCCGAGCACTCCTGGCGCGACGTGCTGGGCGATCCCAGGGCCTGAAGCCGGGCGCGGCGGGGCCGGCCCCGCCCCCCGTCCGCCGGCTGATGGCAGACGGAACCTGCGGCGGCCCCGTCCCGTTTCCTCCCCAGGAGACTGGACGCCGCCCATGCAGACGCTCACCCGTATCGCTTCGGCCGGGTCGGCCGCCACCGCGATCGCCTTCGGCCCCGCCCGGATCGGCTTCGGCCTGTTCCTGCCCCAGTTCCGCGAGCCCTTCGGCATCGGGACGGGCACCGCGGGGCTCATCTCCAGCCTCGGCTTCACTGCCTTCCTGATCGGCCTCGTCTGCTCTCACCTGCTGATCGACCGGGCGGGGCCACGGGCCTCCATCCTGTGCGGCATGGTCGCGGCCGCGACCGGCCTCGGCGTCGTCGCCCTGGCACCGAACGCCATCATCCTCGCCGCCGGGGTCTTCCTGGCCGGGGCCAGCGCCGGCTTTTCGTGGACGCCGTTCAACGCCGCCGCGCACGGGGCGCTGCGACCGGCCGACCGCGCCGGAGCGCTGTCGGTCATCAGCACCGGCACCGCCGCCGGCGTCTTTCTGACGGCGGTCCTGGCGCTGTCGCTGGCCTGCATGGGGTTCGGCTGGCGGGGCGCCTGGATCATCTTCGCCGTCGCCGCGGCCTGCGCGGCCCTGGCAAACCTCCTGGCCCTGTTCGACACGGCCGAGCCCGCCGGCCGGACGCCGCGGGCCACCTGGGCGGAACTCGCCACGCGGCCCGCCATCCCGCTCTATGTCGTCGCCTTCTCCTTCGGCCTGACCAGCGGCGTCTACCTGACCTTCGCCGCCGACCGCGTCGCCGGGCAGGGGGGACTGGCCGGTCTGCCAGCGGCGGCCAGCGGCGGGGTCGTCTTCTCGGCCTACGGCGCCTTCGGGCTCCTCGGCCTCATGACGGCCAGGATCGAAGCCGCGGTGGGCCTGCCCTGGCTCCTGCGCGCCCTGAACATCGGGGCGGGGCTGGCGCTGGCCCTGATCGCCTGGGCGCCGACGGCCTGGGGCTGGGTGATCGTCTCGGCCGGGCTGCAAGGCGTCTTCGTGATGATGACGAGCGCAGTCCTGTCGCTCTGGTCCGAGCGGCTGTTTCCCGACCTGCCGTCCCTCAGCTTCACCGCGGCGCTGGTGATCACCGCCGCGGGGAGCATCGTGGGGCCTGCCGCCGCGGGGGCTGCCTCCTCGGCGTTCGGGCCGGCGGCGATGCTGCTCGGCGCGTCAGGGATCGCGCTCGCCACGGCGGCGGGGATGATGCCCGGAACGATTCGCGAGAGTGCCGGGCCGGCGCCCGCCCTGCAGGGCGGCTGACGCAAGACGCGCGCCTTCCCTCTGGATCGGCCGGGCCGGGAGGCGTAAAGGCCCGGCATGACTCAGCCATTGCGCACCGAAGCCCGGGCTCTTCTCGTCCTGGGGCTGCCCCTCGTCGGCTCCAACATCGCGCAGTTCGCGATGCACCTGACCGATTCGATCATGCTCGGCTGGTACGACGTGGAGGCACTGGCGGCGGTCACCCTCGCGGGGGGCTTCTACATCCTGTTGTTCCTCTTCGGCGCCGGTTTCGCCTGGGCGGTGATGCCCATGGTGGCCGAGGCGGTGGAGGGCGGCGATACGACCCGCGCCCGGCGGGTGACGCGGATGGGGGTCTGGCTCTCGGTCGCCTTCGGCCTGGCCAGCATGGTGCCGTTCTGGTTCTCGGGCGCGATCTTCCGCGCCATCGGCCAGGCCGAGGTGGTGGCCGACCTCGGCCAGAACTACCTGCGCATCGCCGGCTGGCAGATCGTGCCGGCGCTGACCGTGATCGTCCTGCGCTCGTTCCTGTCGGCGCTCGAGCGCACGCAGGTGATCCTCTGGGTCACGGTGCTGACGGCACTGCTGAACGTACCGCTCAACTGGATCCTGATCTTCGGCGGCCCCTTCGGCCTGCCCGCGCTGGGCGAGAGGGGGGCGGCGATCTCGACCCTGGCGATGTCGGCGCTCTCGCTGCTGATCCTGGTGATCTACACCACCCGCGTCGCGGCCTCCTTCAACCTGTTTCAGCGGCTGTGGAAGGTGGACGGCCAGGCCATGGCCCAGGTCTTCGCCCTCGGCGTGCCGATCGGGCTGACCACCCTGGCCGAGGCCGGACTCTTCTCGGCCTCCTCGATCATGATGGGCTGGCTGGGGCCGGTGCCGCTGGCCGCCCACGGGATCGCCCTGCAGCTGACCTCGGTCGCCTTCGTCATCCACGTGGGCCTGAGCCAGGCGGCCACCGTCCGCGCCGGGCGGGCCTACGGTCGGCGGGACGAGGCGGCGCTGCGGCGCACCTCCGGCGCGCTGCTGGCCCTGGGCGCCGCCTTCGCCGCGGTCGCCATCGTGATCTTCCTCGCGGTTCCCGAGCAGATGGTGCGGATCTTCGTCGCCCCCGACGATCCGGCGCTGGACCAGATCCTGCAGATCGGCGTGACCCTGCTGCTGATGGCGGCGCTGTTCCACCTCACCGACGCGGGCCAGGTCCTCGTGCTGGGGCTGCTGCGCGGGGTGCAGGACACGGCGGTGCCGATGTGGATCGCCCCGGTCAGCTAC
>JAMWZF010000114.1 GCA_024304875.1 Paracoccaceae bacterium | reverse complement strand
GCCTTCTGGCGCGACCGCGTCTGCGAGAGGGTTTCCGAGTTGTAGCGGTCCTCCAACATCAGCTTTTGCCAGCGCCTCAGGCGGTCCGGGTCGATGCGGCCCTGGTCGAGCGCCTCGAACAGCATGTAGACTGTCATCAGCTTAGTGAGCGAGGCTGGGTATCGTGGCTGTTCGGCCGCGTATTGGTAGAGCACGGCGCCGCTCGTGGCGTCGACGACGATCGCGGCATATTTCTCGGACTGGATCGGCCGTGGGGCGGTTGGGATCGCCGAGACGCAGGCCGATAGGATGAACGCCACGAGCGCCAATGCCGCCGCCCGCATGCCAGGCTGAAACCCTATCGCTGCCCGCCTCACGCGAATCTCCAAGCCATGCCCGCCCTCATTGCGCGAAACGTGCACCAGCGAGGTCGGCACGGCAATCGCGGTTGCGCGATGCCGTGTCCGATGATGCGCAAGAGCAACAGCTATTTCGCGACGCCGCCCCAGATCGCCTCGGCTGTCGCAACCACGAGGTCCAGCTTGCGGCGCTGGTCGTCCTCGGTGACCTTGTTGCCCTCTTCGGTCGAGGCGAAGCCGCACTGGGGGGCGATGCCCAGCTGGTCCATGTCGACGAACTTCGAGGCCGCGTCGAATTGGCGGCGAAGGGCGTCCATGTCCTCGAGCTGGGGCGTCTTGGTCGTGATGAAGCCCGGCAGCACCCGCTTGGTGCCCTTCGGCAGCAGGCCCAGCGGCTCCAGCCCGCCGGCGCGGTCGGTGTCGTACTCCATGAAGTAGATGTCGACGCTGGTGCGGTTGAAGATGGCGTCCGCCGCCGCATCGTAGCCGCCGGTGGCGACGAAGGTGGACTGGAAGTTGCCCCGGCACATGTGCATGCCGATCACCATGTCCTCGGGACGGTCCTTGATCGCCTCTTCCAGCATCCAGGCGTAGCGGTCGATCAGCCAGTCGGGGTCCTGGCCCATCTCGGCCCGGATCGCGCGCTGCTTCTCGTCGCCGAGGTAGGCGAAGAAGATGTCGTCAAGCTGCAGGTAGCGGCAGCCGGCGTCATAGAAGGCCTGCACCGCCTTCTTGTAGGTCGCCGCGATGTCGCCCATGAACACGTCCTGATCGCTGTAGGGCGCATGGCTGATGTGGTCGGGCGTGGCGCGGAAATGCACCGCCGAGGGGCCGGGGATCGAGATCTTGGGGCAGACCTTCGTGTGCTCGGCCACGAAACGGAAGTGGTCCAGCATCGGATGGTCGGCGGGGAAGTCGAGCGCCCGGTCGATCTGCGGCACCTTGGAGATAGTGGCGCCCTTGAAGCCGAGCGCATCGCTGCCCGTCTCGATGATGTCGAGCCCGGTCAGCCCGTCCATGAAGTCGTAATGCCAGAAGGCCCGGCGGGCCTCTCCGTCGGTGACGCACTTCAGGCCCACCTCTTCCTGCATCGCGATCAGGGCCGGGATCTCGCGGTCCTCGATCTCTTTCAGGTCGGCGCCCTTGGTGCCGGCCTTGCGGGCCTGGGCGATCGGCGCGGGGCGCAGCAGGCTGCCGACGTGATCGGCGCGGAAGGGGGGTGTGGGTGTGCTCATCTGGAGGTCCTCATCGTTCATTTCGGCGACTATCTAGCCCGGATGGCGCCGGGCTGGAATGCAGGATCACCGGCCGGAACATGAAGCCGGTTCATCAAGGTGATGCGCCGGGTCGGATCCGACCCTTGAGGATGCGGTCCGCTGGCGGAGGCGGGCGTTGCCGGAGTGGCCCCAACTCGCAGGCCGACCCCAGGCGCCCCGGCATGACTGCGGAGATCTTGCTCACGGCCGGCGCTCCGAGGATTTCGCCTTGTTGGTGCCTCATTAACCATACGACCATGGGCCAACCTGCCGGTCGGCGGGCGTCAACCTGCTCCGGCCTGAGCGAACTTTGCGGATCAGGTTGGACAACCGGGAGAAGACCGAGTGATTTTCTGGCGTGTTTTCGTGGGCTTGGGCCTCGTGGCTCTCGCCCTTTGGGTGATCATCGGTGAGCAGATCACCGGCGCAAGCGCGGACGCGACGATCAACGCGCGGCTGTCCACGGTCCGCGCACCCATCGCCGGCGATCTCGGCATGACGGCCCGACAGTTGGGCAGCAGCGTGGCAGCGGGAGAGACCCTCGCCACGGTCCGGGACCGGCTGGTCGACGGCGTCCGCGCCGACGATCTCGAGATGGAAGTCGCGCTCGCCGAGGCGGCCGTCGTCCGGCACACCGCGCTGCGCGACGAGACCCGGGCGCTGATCGACGGGCTGGAGGAGAGGGCCGCGACGTTCCGCGAGCGGCGGCTGGCGGAAATCGACATCCGCCTCGACTTCGCCCGGGCGCGGCTGGAGCTGCTTCGAGGCGGCGTCTTTCCGCCCTCCTTCGACATCGCGCCACCGGACGAGGCGGGCGTGGAACGCAGCGCCGAGCCCGATGTGAGCGGGCTACAGGACCTCTGGATCAACGCGGTCGAAGAGCGGATCGCGGTCCTGCAGAACGAGCGTGCCACGGCCGAGGCGGGGGTGTTCCTCGGCGATGGCTACAACGACTCCCCCAATTCCGAGCAGCGGATCGCAGAGCTGGAAGGGGACCTTGCCACGCAGGAGGTCCTTCTGGCCGAAGCCGAGGCCCGCCTCGCGGCCTATGCCGAGCGGCTCGAGGCGGAACGGCTGAGGACCAACCTCGCGGGCGAGGCGGACCTGCAGTCGCCCGTGGCGGGCCGCCTTTGGGAGGTGCTGAATGCCGGCGACACCAATGTCCAGCGCGGCGATCCGGTCCTGCGAATCCTCGACTGCGGGTCGGTGATCGTGACGGCCTCGGTGACCGAGCAGGTCTACAATTCGCTTGTCGTCGGCCAGGCGGCGACCTTCCGGCCCAGCGGAGACAACCGCAACCTCGACGCCACGGTCGTCCGCCTTGCCGGATCCGGCGCCGAGACCGTCTACCGCAACCTCGCCGTCGCCCCGAGCGCGCGACACCTGCAACGCTACGACGTTGCGCTTTCCGTGCCGGGACTGTCCACCGAACCCGACCTCGACTGCGCCGTGGGGCGGACCGGCCGGGTGTTCTTCGAGCGGCGGCCGATGGACTGGCTGCGCGGCCTGGGCTTCTGACGGGATGCTGTTTCTGGGCGAAACCCAGTCGAGCGTGATGCACCTCACCCTCGCAGCAGGGATGGCGCTCTTGATCCCGGTCCTCGCGGACCCCGGGCGGACGTGGCACCGGGCGATCCTTCTGTCGATCTCGATCGCCCTCGCCCTGCGCTACATCTGGTGGCGCGCGACCGAGACCATCGCTCCCTTGGGCCTGACCTGGGACTGGGCGGCCAGCTGGTCCCTGCTGGCCCTGGAGATCGCGGCGGTTGCAGGGTCCATCTCGGCCTTCGTCATGCTGTCCCGTACGAAGGACCGGGGCGAGGAGGTCGACGCGAACCTCGGCTGGTGGAGGGACGGCCCCACGCCGCGGGTCGCCATCCTGATCGCCACGTACAACGAGGATCAGGACGTGCTGGACCGGACGATCGTCGGAGCGCTCGGCCTGCGGCACGACAACAAGACCATCCATGTCCTGGACGACGGCAAGCGCGACTGGCTGCGCGACTACTGCGCCGAGCGGGGGGTCCACTACATCCGGCGGCCCGACAACAGGCACGCCAAGGCCGGCAACATGAACCATGCCCTCGATGTGCTGGCCGCGGACCCGCCCGACTTCGTGGCCGTCCTCGACGCCGACTTCGTCCCCCATCGCGGGTTCCTCAGCCGGACGCTGGCGCTGTTCCACGACCCGTCGGTCGGCCTCGTCCAGACCCCGCAGCATTTCTTCAACGCCGACCCGATCCAGCACAACCTGAACCTCTCGCAGTCCTACCCCGACGAGCAGCGGTTCTTCTTCGACACCATGCAGGCCAGCCGCGACGCCTGGGACATCGCCTTCTGCTGCGGCACCTCCTCGGTCGTGCGCTGGACCGCGATCCGCGAGCTGGGCGGCTTTCCGACCGAAAGCATCACCGAGGACTTCATGCTGACGGTCGTCCTGCAGAACGCCGGCTGGCGGACGGTCTACCTCAACGAGGCGCTGACCGAAGGTCTCGCGCCGGAGGGGCTTAAGGAATACATCACCCAGCGGGCCCGCTGGTGCCTCGGCATGATGCAGATCGCGCGGAGCCACGTCGGCCCCTTCTCGCGCTCGCGGCTGCGCCTGCGCGACCGGTGGAGCGTGCTGGATGCGGGAATCTACTGGCTGACGACCTTTCCGTTCCGGATCGCCGCGCTGGTCTACCCGCTGCTTTACTGGTTCTTCAACATCATCGTCGTGGACGCGCGGGTGCCGGACGTGATCAGCTACTTCGGGGTCTACTACCTCTGGTCGCTTGCGGCGCTGAACTATCTGTCGCGCGGGAACATCGTGCCGCTGATCAACGATGTCAGCCAGCTGGTCGGCGCATTCCAGATCTCCCGGGCGGCCCTCACCGGGCTGATCAGGCCTCACGGCCAGCCCTTCAAGGTGACGGCCAAGGGCGGCGACCGCAGCCGCATCCAGGTGCAATGGGCGCTGATGCGGCCCTTCGTCGTGATCCTCGCCCTGACCCTGATCGGCCTGACGCTGGGCATGTGGTCTGACCGGTTCGCCTTCTTCGATGCCGGCGACGGCAAGGCGGTGGTGCTGTTCTGGACGTTCTACAACCTGTTCGTCCTCGCCCTGACCCTGATCGTCTGCGTCGAGTTGCCCCGGTTCGAACGGCATGTGGCCGACGCGCCCGTGCGGGTCGACCTGGTCCAGCAGGAAGAGGCCCGCCCCGTGTGGATCGCCGGGCTGACCACGGTGAACGCCCGACTGCGCGGGATCGAGATCCCCCGCGGCGAGACGGTGTCGCTCGTCATTCCCGACATCGGCGAGATCGCGGCCAGCAGCCTCGGGCCCGCCCACGACGGGACCCGGCTGCAGCTTCTGACCTCGAGGGAGCAGGCGGACGCGCTGCAACTGAAGCTCTTTGCCGAGGACAACGTCCCGGGCATCGTCGGCGCCCGCAACTGGCGGCTGGTGACGGACCTCGCCCGGCGGCTGGCCTTCACCCGGTAGGTCCGGCCCGCCCGGCCCGCATCCGCGCCAGGGCGGCTCCGAGCCGGCTGCCCTCGGCACTCGACGCGGTCTCCTCGGGGTAGATGTCCTCACCGCGGCTCATGCGCTCGGCAGTGTCGATCAGGCGCAGGACCGGCCGCAGAAAGACCATGGCGTAGGCCATTGTCGCCAGGAGGAAGATTCCCCCCGCGGCGAGGGCGAGGGCCGCGACATGGCGCAGCAGCTGCTCCTGCGCAACGGCGTTGGTATCCGCCTCGATCCGTCCGACGAGGCGCCAGCCGAAACTCGGCAGGTCCCCGTACGCGATTGCCGGTACGGTGGCCGAGACGTAGCGGGTCCCGTTCGGCCAATCCTCGGTCGTCACCGTCGAGGCGCCCGCTCCGGCGGCCCGGACGATGTCGACCCCGGAGAGGTCGCCCTCCACGTCGAACGAGGCCGACGCGACGGCGCCATCGGCGCTGATCAGGACGACGTCGATCCCCCGGGCCGCGGCGGATTCGACGAGGTAGCGTTCCAGCCAGCCGGCGTCGATATGCAGTCCGATCACGCCGAGCGTCCTGCCGGTCTCCGAGGTGACGGGCCGTGCAAGGTCGATGAAGCGGATCGGCTCCGCGACGTCGGGGGCCAGCAGCGACTGGAGCAGCACCGCCTCGTGCACGTCGCCCGCGAACCCGTGCCTGAGCCCCGCGGTGAACCAGGGCCGCGTCGCCACGCTTTCCCCTTCGAGCAGGCCGCCCGTGGCGAACCGGACCGTGCCGTCGGTTCCGGCGAACCCGGCCCAGGAGATGTTGCTCCCGCTCGCGGCCCCATCGAGGAAGATGCGACCCGTTTCGGCGTCCAGGCCGGGAATGCGCTCGGAAATCGCGACCAGTTTTTCCCAGTCATCGTTGAGCGACCGGGCAAGGTCCTGAGCCAGCGAGGCCGACCTGGTGCGGACGGCGTTCTCCAGCGACCGGCTTGTCAGTTCGTTGGCGAAGTTCGGCAGGACGAACCCGATCGCAACCGCCAGAAGGACCATGCCACCGGCGATGCAGGCATAGAGGGCATTCGTCAAGGACACCGTTTCAGATACTCCGCCTGCTCTGTCGTGGGGTGCGCCGTGCACCCGTCTTCCGGTGCGACGCCCATCTTGCCCCAATACTTCGCTGCCTCGCTCCAATTCGCAACCATCCCCTTCCCTGCCGCGATCCATAGGCCTGCCCTCGCCAATCCGCCCGCAGCCGGCAGAGGGTTCTTTCGGAACTGTCGGTCTGGCCGGACCAGATCGGACGGCTCGATGATCTGCACCGATCCGGGAAGGTCCGGACCGGGCCAGCTGTCGCGTCGGCGGCGCGCGCGTTGGAGCGACACCATGATGCCTGTCACGACCAGGCCATGGTCGAGAAATCTTCACGGAAGGCAAAGCGGGCCAGGTGGCTGTCGATGATCCGCCTGGCCGTCTCGAGTGAGGCCAAGTCATCTGCCGTGACCTCGATGCGCAGCGTCGCCGCGTCTGCCTCCAGCCGGCAGGCGCCTTGCGGCAGGGCGACCGTCCCCGAGCTGGCGTCGAACGTCACCGGCACCTTGTGTGCAAAGT
Organism: Paracoccaceae bacterium; assembly: GCA_024304875.1. Lineage (GTDB taxonomy): Bacteria > Pseudomonadota > Alphaproteobacteria > Rhodobacterales > Rhodobacteraceae > JAMWZF01. The sequence continues at coordinate 2,017 of JAMWZF010000114.1, read as the reverse complement.
GTTTGCACATCTGCTGCAAGTACTTGCTCGCGTTTTCGGTGTCGAAGCGACCGTGTGACCGGGTTTGCCCTTGCATATCCTGACTCCTTTTGTATGGCTCTCGGTGTTAGTTGACTAAAACAGTCGGGAAAGTCCAGCTGGCTTGAGCGAGCCACCCCCGCAAAACCGGAGCACGTCCATGAGAATAGCCATCGCAACCATCGCCCTCTGCATGCCGCCCCTGCTGGCGCAGGCGCAGTCCGTCACCGTCGAGACGGCGGCCGGGCCGGCCGAGGTTCCCCCCGGTCCCCGGACGGTCGTCGCCCTGGATCTGGCCGCGATCGATTCGCTGGACGCTCTGGATGTGCCTCTGGCGGGTGTGCCGGCGTTCACGCCGCCTGCCTATCTCGCCGATGCGATGGCGGGTGTGCCGACGGTCGGCACCCTGTTCGAGCCCGATTACGAAGCTCTCGCGGTCATGTCGCCGGACCTCATCGTGGCAGGCGGCCGGTCGCAGGCGCAGGTGGAGGCCCTGTCAGAGGTCGCGCCCACCATCGACATGACGATCTGGGGCGAGGACATGATCGGTCAGGCCCGGGCGCGCGTAGAGGCCTATGGCACCCTCTTCGGCGCCGAGGAGAAGGCCGACGCCTTGCTGGCGGCCTTCGATGCCGCCCTCGAAGAGACCCGCCAGGCCGTGTCGGGCAAGGGTGACGCGCTGATCCTGCTGACCAACGGCGGGACGATCTCGGCCTATGGCGACGACAGCCGCTTCGGCTGGCTTCACACCGCGCTGGACCTGCCCGAAGCCTTCGCCGACATCACCGCCGAAACCCACGGCGAATCCGTGTCCTTCGAGTTCATCGCCGAGGTCGATCCCGACTGGCTGATCGTCATCGACCGGGCCGCCGCCATCGGGCAGGAGGGCGAGGCCGCGGCCGCCACCCTCGACAACCCGCTGGTGGCCGGAACCACGGCGGGAGAAACCGGCCAGATCGTCTACCTGGACAGCGCGGCGATCTACCTGGCCGGCGGCGGCATCCAGTCGATGACCCTGCTGCTCGACCAGCTCCGCGAGGCCTTCTCGGACGCCGCCGAAGGCTGACCGGGATGCGCGGCCATGCAGCGGGACTGATCGGGCTCGTCCTCCTCGCGGGGGCGAGCCTGGCCGTCGGAGCCACCGATCTGTTTCGCGGCGACCTCGACGCGCGGATGGTGCTGGCCGTCAGCCGCATCCCGCGCACCTGCGCCGCGTTGCTGGCCGGCGCCGGTCTGGCGCTGGCCGGGGTCGTGATCCAGCAGACGGTCCAGAACCGGCTGGTGGAGCCGGGCCTGACCGGAACGCCCGAAGCGGCGATGATCGGGCTTCTCGGTGTCACGCTGGTCGCTCCGGGCGCAGCCCTGATCACCAAGATGAGCGTCGCCGCCGCCGCGGCCCTCGCCGGGACGGCCGGCTTCTTCCTGCTCTCGCGCCATGTCCCCCGGCGAGATCCCATGCTGCTTCCCCTTGTCGGGCTGATCTACGGCGGCATCCTCGGCGCCGCCGCCATGTGGATCGCCTGGACGACAGACCTCGTGCAGTTCGTCGGGATCTGGCAGACCGGAGAGTTCTCGGGCGTCCTGCGCGGGCGCTACGAGCTGCTCTGGCTGATCGCGGGCCTTGCCGCGCTGCTGTACCTTCTCGCCGACCGGATCACGATCCTCGGACTGGGAGAGGACTACGCCCGGTCTCTCGGTCTCGACTACCGGGCAACGGTTCTTGCCGGGCTTGCCATCGTCGCGGTCAGCGTGGCGGTGGTGGTCGTCACCGTGGGCGCGATGCCCTTCGTCGGCCTCGTGGTGCCCAACCTCGTCTCGCGGATCTGGGGCGACAACCTCAGACGGAACCTGCCGCTGGTCGCGATGCTCGGCGCCGGCTTCGTGCTCGGCGCGGACCTGATCGGCCGGGTGGTCCGCTGGCCCTACGAGATTCCCGCCGCCACGGTCTTTGCCGTCGCCGGCGCGGCGATCTTCCTGTGGCTGCTGAACGCCCCCAGGG
>JAMWZF010000113.1:3639-8751 GCA_024304875.1 Paracoccaceae bacterium | reverse complement strand
CACCCGGGGGCCCGCCCTCAAGGCTCCACCGGCGCCGTCCCCGGATCAGGCGCCGGCCACGCGCGGCGCCGGATCAGCCGTATCGCGCGGCGTCCCGGGCCCGTGGCGGGCTTCAGACGCCGACCTCGTTCTGGCCCGGATTTTGAACTTTTGTTCAGGTTGCGTTAAGGTCGCCACCGAAAGGTGGTGATAGACATGGCTGCACCCGCTCAAGTCACATGGGCCAGGGCGACCGGGACCGGCGACGAGATCGTGGCAATCGGCGGACTCCGCAAATCCCTGTTCGGGATGTCCAGATGGAGCCTTCCCGCGGAAGACGCGATCGCCTGCATCGAGCATGACGAGTGGCGCTTCTACGTCGAGATCGACGGAAAACGGGAATGGCTGGACATCCGCGAGACGGACGACGGCGACAAGGTCCTCAGCGCCGAAGGCCCCGTCAGCGTCCTGCTCTGACCCCGAAACGCGCGGCGCGCAGGGATGCAGCCCGCGGCGGCCACCCGGCCGGTTGAAGTCCGGGCCTGCCGCGCTACCCTCTTGACCTGAAACCGACGCAGGCTTGGCTCGCCGGGATCGCTTCTCCCGTAACAGGACCTTTTCTCAGTCCGCGAGCGGACAGGACGCGTGCTCGTCCAGTCCGGTCTGCACGACAAAAGGAGATACCATGACCGACAAGAACCCGGACAAGGGGTATGTCGCCCTGCTCGGCTGGAGCCTGAACGCCATCGACGCCGTGGACCGCTTCGACCGCCGATATGTCGTCGTCGCGCCACCCTGGGCGCAGGACTACTGCAAGGAAAACGACATTCCCTTCGTGCCGTGGGACTTCGATCGGCTCAACGAACGGTCTCACGAACTGGCCCACCAGCTTGACGACATGGGCGTCGACGTGGCGATCCCGCTCTACGAGGAAACCGTCGAATGGGCGGGGGCGATCAACGCCGTCCTGCTCAAGAACCCCCGCCTGCTGGGTCAGGCCATGCTGTTCCGCGACAAGTCGCTGATGAAGCGCCGGGCGCAGCTGGGCGGCATCCGCGTCGGCGTCTTCGAGGAGGCGCACGACCGGGGCGACGTGATCCGGTTCCTCAAGCGGGTCAACCAGACCCTGCTCAAGCTGGACGGCGACCCGAACGACCCGATCCATTTCAAGGCCTTCGACAAGTCCGGCACCGCCGGCCACCGGGTGATCCGCACCCCCGAGGACGTGGACAACATCCCCGACGAGGAGTTCCCCGCCCTGCTGGAGAGCCATCTCGACGGGTGGGAGTTCGCGGTCGAGGCCTGGATCAAGAACGGCAAGATCCAGTTCCTGAACATCTCGGAATACGTCACGCTCGGCTATTCGGTCTTCGTGCCCGCCACGCCCGAGCTCGAGGCGCACCGCGCCCGGATCACCGAGGAGATCGAGAAACTGATCGAGACCTTCGACATCGAGTTCGGCTTCATCCACCCCGAGTACTTCCTGACCAGCGACAACAAGCTCTACTTCGGCGAGGTCGCCTACCGCCCGCCGGGCTTCAACGCGCTGGAGCTGATCGAGCGGGCCTACGGCTTCAACGGCTACCAGGGCCTCGTCCTGGCCTTCGATCCCAAGACGACGCAGGAGGAACTCGACGCCTTCTTCCCCAGGGAGGTCGAGGACGCCAAGGGGCATGCGGGATGTTTCGGCGTCTATCCGCGCCGCCGCGTGGTCAGCCGGCTGGAGGTGCCCGAGGAGACGGCCAACCACCCCTACTTCGAGTTCCACGAGCTGTCGGATCCGCGCGAGCAGAAGGTCGCCAAGCGCTCTGCCTTCGGGACCCACTGGGGTCTTGCCTATTTCTTCGGTGACAACGCCCACGACTTGCGGGACCTTCTGAAGAAGCAGGAAGAGCTGGATTACTACGTCTGATGACTGTGACCCAAAGGTCCGATGCGGACCCAGAGACCGGAGAGGTGCTGACCCGCCTCTCCGGCACCCTCGACGTCGCGATCGACCGGCTCGAGCGGGCCCGACCCTTCGCCAAGGGCCGCTACCAGGGGTCCGTTCTCGACGTGATCGGCCGCCTCGTCGCGCAGCCGGGCGGGCTGGGCGCTGTGCGGGCGCGGGCGGCACGGATGGATGCGGCGGGCCTCTTCGCAGGTTCGGACTGGGACCGGCCCGAGGTTCTTTTGCCGCAGCTCGTCGGCGGCACCCTGACCTCCGAGGACCCGGCGTTTCAGGCGCTGGAGGTCGCGAGCCTCGCGCGGTTCCTCGCCGTCGCGGACGGCGATGCGACCCATGACGACCTACACCAGGAGGGCGCACGGCATTTCCTGACCCAGGTCCTTGCCCTCAACCTGCGCGACCTTTTCGGCGCCCCGGACGAGGCGGCCCGATCCCTCGGCGCGCGCCATGATCTCAAGCGCCGGGTGCTCACCCATATTGCCGACCACGTCGGCCTCGACGATGTGCTGAGCGTCCTGGTGTCCGAGATCTGGCGCCTGCTGGAGCAGCGGTCGGTCCAGGTCGGCGTGGTCAAGGACATGATCGCGCAGATCGCCGTCGCCCTCCACGAGAAGGGCGCCGCGCCGGGCAGCGCCCGTCTGGGGGCCGAACGGCTGGTCAGCGCCCTCTTCGGGCCGACCACCGCGTCGCGCGACGATCCGGGCATCGAGGTCTACCTGCAGCGCATTTCCGTCGCCGACGACAGCGGACTGTCGCGCGAGGCGATGGGCTTTGCCCGCGCGATGCACGACACCGGCCTTGTCTCGGACTACCACGCCGCCTTCCTGACCTGGGCGCTGGATCATACCGACCGGCCCCTGATCCCCGAGGCGCTCGGCCTTGGCAGCACCGGTCTGGACTGCTGGCGGCATTACCGCGGCCTGATCGAGCGACTGGTGCAGAGCGCCGTCACCCCGGCGACGCCGCAGGCGGCCTACGGGCTCGCCATGCTGCTGGACCGGGGCATCCTGCACCACGCGCCGATGGTGCCGGCGCTGGAACGTCAACTCTCGCTGCGCATCGGAGGCGCGGCCCGCGAGCGGATCGCCCTCGGCTTCGGCCCGGCGGTCTCGCCCGAAACCCAGCTTCTCGCCGGCGTGCTCAGCGTGCTCGGCCAGCCCCTCGGCGTCGGCCAGGGCGCCAACCCGACCTGCCAGTCCGCCCGCGCCATCGCGCTCTGGGCGCTGAACGACCCCGACTACCTGTTGCACCTCGTCACGCAGGTCGCCGAGTTCGACAGGCTCCAGATGCAGTTCGAGGGCACGCCGATCGATTCCGCCGACCTGCCCCAGGGTCTCGCCGGCTCCGGCCCGATCGACGCGGACCCGGTGTCGGTCCTGCTGGTGGCGCACCTCGACCGGATCTACGCCGAGATGGGGCGCCTCTGCGCCGGCCGGCCCGGCGATCCGCATCAATGGATCAACCCGCAGTTCCACGGTTGGTGGGTGGCGCGCGACTGCGCCGTGGCGGTCGACGTCGGCACCGGCAAGCTGGCGGACTACGACGGCTTCCTGCGCCGCTTCTTCGCCGCCTATCACCCGGCCTACAACGGCGGCCGCCCGCTGGCCCATCCGCAGCCCGCGGGCATCGCCGTCACCGACGCGCAGCAGCGCTTCGTCGGCTGGCACGCCATCGCCATCTTGCGGGTGGCCGAGGATCAGGCGGGCCGGATGCGGGTCTATTTCTACAACCCCAACAACGACAGCGGGCAGGACTGGGGCAACGGCGTCGTCGTCTCGACCTCGGGGCAGGGAGAGCGCTACGGCGAAGGATCTCTTGAATTCGAGGCCTTTCTCTCTCGGGTCTACCTGTTCCACGACGAACCGCTCCGCAGCCGGTCCGGGTCCGAGGCGGACCCCGCCCTGATCGCGAAGGTAAGAACCCTGGCGGTGGCCAGCTGGGCCGCCGACCGGCAGGACCAGCACTGAGGCGGCACCGGACCTGGCGCACTGCCCCGGGGCCGATCGGTCCGGCGACCGGCGCGACGGCAGGCCAGGGCGACCACGGATCAGCGGGCGTCCGGGCGATGCCGCCCGAAGGATGTCCGCAAAGGACCTTGTCGCCGGACTGGCGCCCCAGCGACACCTCCCAGGCCGACAGGAACTCGTTCCGCTTCAGGTCGTCGAGATAGGTCGGCAGGCCCGGGGTCAGCCGGATCGGCAGAAAGCTCCCGATGCGGGCAAGGATTTCCCGGCCGACCGGTGACTCCGGGTCCTGTTCGGGGATCAGGGGCAGCAGCGGCGTCTCCTCCACGATGATCCTCTGACCCTCGGGAGAGAGCAGGAATTCCACGAAGCGCGTTGCGGTCTCGGGTCGGCGCGCCGTCGCTGGAACAAAGACGGTCCGGGTCATGACGAGATTGTAGTCCGAGAAGAAATGCAGCCCGAGCTACCATCCGGGCAGCCCAACCATCGCCGCCGCCCTCGCCGTGGCGCAGGACGAGGACGCCTCGCTGGAGGACTTCCACCGGGCCGTCATCGCCGGCTACGAGGTCGGCTGCCGCATCGCCATGGCGCTGCAGCCCAGCCACTACCGCAACTGGCATATCACCGCGACGGTCGGGATGATGGGGGCGGCCGTCGCGACGGCGGTTCTCAAGGGCTGCGATGCAGCCGCGATCGGCCACGCCATCGCGATCGCCAGCAGCTTTGCAGGCGGGCATCAGGAGAACCTTCAAGGAGAGGGCCAGACCAAGCCGCTGCACTGCGGTCACGCCGCCGAGGCGGGTGTCCTCGCCGGTCTTGCTGCCGCGGGGGGTGTCACCGGCAGCCCGGGCAGCCTCGCCGCCGCGCACGGCTATGCCGCCGCCACCAGCGACGGCACCGGCGACTGGGCGCGTGGGCTGGAGGGGCTGGGCGACTGGACCCCGATCAGCCGGATGACCTTCAAGAACCATGGCTGCTGCGGCCACATCTTTCCCGCGCTCGACGGCATGAGGGCGATCCGCGCGGCGCATCCGATCGCGCCCGATGACATCGCCGGGATCACGGTGCACGGCTACGGACCCACCAAATCCATCTGCGACCGGATGGACGTCCGCTCCGCCCGCGACGGACGATTCAGCGCCCAATATTGCCTCTCCGCCCTGCTCCACACCGGCGGGGTGCGGCTTGCCGCCTTCACTCCCGAAGCTCTGGCGCGTGCGG
>JAMWZF010000113.1:0-3629 GCA_024304875.1 Paracoccaceae bacterium | reverse complement strand
ATATCCGGGCCTTCATGCCCCGCGTCACCGTCGTCGAGGATGCCGAAATCGCCGCCCGCTACCCCACGCGCCGCCAGGCCCGGCTGACCGTCGAGCTGACATCGGGCGAGGTGATCGAGCATTTCCAGCCGACCCGGAAGGGCGACCCCGACGATCCGCTGACGGATGCGGAGCTGTTCGAAAAGTTCGACGAGCTGGCCGCCGCCGCCGTCCGGCCCGACGTCGCGGCCGACCTGCGGCGCCAGATCATGCAGGGAACCGGGCTTCCCGGCCCCGTTCCGCTTTCCACAGAACACGCCGCCCCCAACAGGCGGAGCCATATCGAGGACCCCGTTTCATGAAAGACAACATCGACGCCAGCATTGCCGCCGCCGAGTTCATCGAGACGACGCTCGAGGGGACCGTGGCGGTCATCCGGCTGAACCGCCCTGACGTGCGCAACGCGACCAACGACAAGATGCGGGCCGAGCTGGTCGCCGCCTTCGAGTGGGCCGACCGGTCGCCCGACGTCCGGGCCGTCATCCTGACCGGCGCCGGCAAGGGCTTCTGCTCGGGCGGCGACATCGCGGGCATGCGCGAGCGGCTGGACGCGCCGCATGGCGACGTTGCCTACAATGGCTGGAAGCGCCAGAAGCAGACCCATCGCGGCGTCGCCGTGATTCACGGCTGCACCAAGCCGGTCATCGCCGCGCTGAACGGCGCCGCCTTCGGCCTCGGCCTCGACATGGCGATGGCCTGCGACTTCATCGTCGCTGCCGAGGGCGCCAAGATGTCGATGCGTTTCCTCAAGCGCGGCCTCGTGTCGGACGGCGGCGGCATGTACTTCCTGCCCCGCCGCGTCGGTCTGCCCCGCGCCAAGGAGTTCATCCTCTCGGGTCGCGTGGTCGAGACGGAGGAGGCGCTTCGCATCGGGCTGGTGGACCGGGTGACAGAACCGGAGGCGCTGATCGACACCTGCCGCGCCTGGGCCGAGGAACTGACCCAGGGCTCGCCCGCCGCGGTCGCGCTGACCAAGGCGATCCTCGACAAGACCTTCGAGAGTTCCGACGAGGAGGTTCTTGCCCAGGGACGCCAAGCCCAGGCGATCTGCTACACCACCCGCCAACATCGCGCCTCGGTCGAAGCCTTCCTCGACAAGAGCGGCAAGTAGAAGGCATGTCCGCCTTTCCGCCCCAGCGCCTCGCCGCGCCCGATCCCTCCGGATACGACGACCGTCAGCGCGAGATCCACGAAGCCATCGCCTCCGGTCCCCGCGGCGGTGTGCGCGGGCCGCTCGCGGTCTGGCTGCACCGCCCCGATCTTGCGGCCCGGGCGCAGGACCTGGGCCGCTATTGCCGTTACGAGACCTGCCTGGGCGAACGTCTGTCCGAACTGGCCATGCTCGTGACCGGACGGGTCTTCGGGTCGGAATACGAGTGGCAGGTTCACAAGCAACATGCCCTCGAGGCCGGCCTGTCGGCCGAAGTGATCGAGGCGATACGCTCCGACTGCCGGCCGCACTTCACGAGTTCTCGCGAAGCGGTCGTTCACGATGTTGCGCGCGCGGCCCTCGAAACTAGGGACGTGGACGATGCGCTCTACGCCCGGGCCGTCGACGAGATCGGCGAGGAGGCCCTCGTCGATCTGATCGGGCTCTTGGGCTACTACACGCTGATTTCGCTCACCATCAATGTCTTCAGGATTCCGCCGCCAGGGACTGCTCCGGTGCCGGATCTGACCAGGGCCGATCCGTCCGGGTAGTCTTTTCCGTGGGTAGGGTTGGGCGCGCCCACCGTCTTCATCACCCCACGGCATCCTGCGGCGACAGAGCCTGCGCCCAAAACTCTCCGACCGGCTTTCAAAGCGCAGACGCTTCGAATTTTTGGAGCTATCAATCGAATCATTGCATTTTTATCATCGGTCTTCAGCGGCTAGCCTTCAGGCATCATCATCTCTGGGAGGAGTGAAATGCTTAGAACAACCGTAGCCGCCACGGCCTTATGCACCACCGTTGCCGGTAGCGTGCCTGGTGTCGCCGAAGCGGGAAAGCAGGACGACACGCTGCGTGTAGCGCTGGCCGAGGAAATCCTGAACCTCGACTACAACTACACGACAAAGCGCGAATACATCATCATGGCGGAGCTGACCGACGCGACGCTCTTCGATCTCGATCCCGAGACGCAGGAGTTCACCGGCGCGGTCGCCACCGACTGGACCTGGGTCGACGACACCACGCTCGACGTTACCCTACGCGAGGGCGTCACCTTCCACGACGGCTCCGCGCTGACGGCCGAAGATGTCGCCTACACCTACAACTGGATCGTTTCCGACGAGAGCGAGGCGCAGGCCAAGGGTACGATCGAACGCTGGCTCGACTCCGTCGAGGTGACGGGGGAAAACACGCTCCGCTTTCATCTGAAGTCGGTCTACCCGCTCGTCCTGCGCGACATGGCGCAGCGGGTCAAGCTGCGCCCCGAAGGCGCCTATCACTCCGAGGACGGCAGCATCGACGAGAACGCGATGGCGATCGACCTCGTCGGCGCGGGCCCCTACCGCGTGGTCTCCTTCGAGCCCGGCCAGGAAGTCGTGCTCGAGCGCTTCGAGGACTACTGGGGCGAGGCGCCGGCCATCGAGAACGTCGTCGTGCGCAACCTGCCCGACATCGGCACGCAGCAGGCGGAGCTGATGTCCGGCGGCGTCGACTGGATGTTCAAGGTGCCGCTCGACGTGGCGGAATCGCTGGGCAGCACGCCACAGGCGACGCACCTGTCCGGCCCCGACCTGCGCGTCGGCTTCCTGGTGCTTGACGCGGCCGGTTATACCGATCCGGACGGTCCGCTGACCAACGTGAAGGTGCGTCAGGCGATCAACCACGCGCTCAACCGCGAGGAGATGGCCGAGTTCCTGATTGGCGGTTCGGCCGAGGCAATCCACACGCCCTGCCACCCGGCGCAGTTCGGCTGCACCGAGGATATCCCGGCCTATCCCTACGACCCCGAGAAGGCCCGCGCACTGCTCGAGGAGGCAGGCTACGGCGACGGCTTCCCGCTGGAGCTCTGGGCCTATCGCGACAAGCCGGCGGCAGAGGCCGTCGCCGCCGACCTGGAGGCGGTGGGCATCGACGTCGACCTTCGCTACGTCAAGCTCGCCTCGCTCAACCAGGCGCGGGCGCAGCAGGAGATCCCGGCCTATTTCGGTACATGGGGCTCGGGAGGGACGGCCGACACCGCGGCGATCGCACGGGTGCACTTCTCTGATGAGAGCGACCGCAACCTGTCGGGGGACGCCGAACTCACCGAGTCTGTCCTCGCCGCCGAGCAGACAGCCGATCCCGAAGAGAGGCTCGCGCACTACGAGGAGGCGCTGACGACCATCGCCGAACAGGCCTACTGGGCGCCGTTGTTCTCCTATTCGCAGAACTACCTCGTGAACCCCGAGCTCGATTTCCCGCTCAGCCCCGATGGGCTGCCGCGCCTCGACGAGGCGTCCTGGAAATAAGCCCAAGGTCCCGCGCCGACACCGACGCGGGGCCCGCCACGCGCCCGGACGGGGCCCGGAGACGGACCCCCCGGACCTGCACATCATGGGGGAGGAGACGAGATGCTCAGATATGTCCTGCAGCGCGGCGCCCTGGCGCTCGCGGTGGCCTT
>JAMWZF010000112.1 GCA_024304875.1 Paracoccaceae bacterium | reverse complement strand
GCGGACGAACGGCGAGGTGCCCCGGCCCCGGTTACATTGTCCCTCTTGCGGGACGGGCCCCCGCACACTAGGTCGGGCTGTGGCGGGCTGCTGCTCTTCTCGTTACACGGGCGTAATTCCAGTGGCCTTAAGCAACTCCGAGGGAGCTGGCTCTGTCCGGGCCCTGGTCCGGTTATCTGGCGCCCACCTGTATACACAGGTCCTCGGGAATACACGACCCACACGGTTGCTGCGGGGCCCGCCACATTTCTCCGGAGCAGTCGAATTTCAGCGCCGCGGGCCGCTCCGGTCGTCGCTGCGCACGCGCACCGGCTCGGCCAGCCAGACCCGCGTGGGCGTGCCGCCCCGGTCGTCGTCGTCATCGTCCCGGTCAGCCATGGACATGATCGCGTAGGCGAACTGCACGCCGGCGAAGACGATGCCGTGGGCCACCCAGAGCATAAGCACCGCAACGGCCCCGACGTCGGACCCGGCGACGAGACCCCAGAGCCCCGCCATGTCGAACCACATCAGCATCGCCACGAAGACCGCGGCGGCGACGAAGCCGATGACGCAGCTCTTGATGTAGAGCTTCATCAGGTCGGGCATCTTCGGGCTTTGGGACATGGGACACCGCCTTCGGTCAGGGTTCGGTCTTGCCTAGAAGGTAGTCATCCGCGCGGCACTGTCCAGTGCCCGGCTCAGAAGGCCTCGGGTTTCGCCTCGCGCGCCATGTGGTCGAGCACGGCGTTGACGAACTTCGGCTCGTCGCCTCCGTCGAAGAAGGCCTTGGCCACGTCCACGAACTCGGTGATGACGACCCGCGGGGGGGCGTCGCCTTCCAGCATCTCGGCCCCGGCGGCGCGGAAGAGCGCCCGGAGGGTCGGGTCGATGCGGGCGATGGGCCACTTGGCGACCAGCGCCCGGTCGGTCATCTGGTCGATCTTGCCCTGCCAGTTCACCGCCTGGTCGATAAGGTGGCGGAAGAGGTCGACATCGCCCTCGGCCATCTCGACGCCGTCGTAGCTGGCGCCGAAACGGTGATCCTCGAATTCGCGGGTGATCCCCTCGACCGTCTGGCCGGAGGCTTCCATCTGGAACAGGGCCTGCACCGCGTAGAGCCGCGCGGCCGAGCGCATCTTGCGCCGCTGGTTGCCGGAGATGTTGGAGATCGTCATACGGTGTGGGTCCCGCCCGCGAAGTTGGTGGTGAAGCCTATGCCCTTGTCCTTGCGCCCCCATTTGCGGGCGAGCGCGATCAGGTGCAGGGCCGCCGCCGCCGCGCCGCCGCCCTTGTTCATCTGGTCCGGGTCGGCCCGGACCTCGGCCTGGGCCATGGTCTCGACCGTCAGGATGCCGTTGCCGATGCACAGGCCCTGGAGGCCGAGGAGGCTGATCGCGCGGGAGCTGTCGTTGCAGACCGTCTCGTAATGCGTGGTCTCGCCCCGGATCACGCAGCCGAGGGCGACGTAACCGTCGTAGTCCCCCATCCGGCTGGCGATGCCGATGGCGGTGGGCACCTCGAGCGCGCCGGGGACCTCGACGACCTCGAAGGTGCCGCCCGCGGCCTCGATCGAAGCGGTGGCGCCGGCGATCAGGTTGTCGGCCACGGCCCGGTAGAAGGGGGCGGCGACGATGAGCAGTCTGGGGGCCTCGTCGAATTCCGGCAGGGCGAGGCTGTCTTCGGTGGCGGCCATTATCCGAGCTCCGATATCTTGCGGGTGCCGACGATTTCCAGCCCGTAAGCCTCGAGGCCGACGACCTTGGGCTTGGGCGAGTTGGTCAGCAGGGTGATCTTCGACAGGCCGAGGGAGGACAGGATCTGCGCGCCCAGGCCGTATTGGCGGAGCGTCTGCGGCGAGACCTCGTCCGAGACGGTCAGCTTCATTTCCGTATCGCGGAGGAGGACGACGACACCCCTGCCCTCTTCCGCGACCAGCCGCATGGCGGCACCGAATTCGTCCGCCCGGCCGCGCGGGCCGGTGCCGACGATGTCGAGCATGGGGTCGAGGGCGTGCATGCGCACCAGCACCGGGTCATCGCCGGACAGGTCCCCGCGCGTCAGCACGATGTGCTCGTCCCCGTGGGCGGTGTCGGTGTAGATCCTCATGGTGAAGGTGCCGCCGAACTCGCTCTCGATCTCCTGCTCCGAGACGGTGCGGACGAGGTTGTCGTGCCGGCGGCGGTAGGCGATCAGGTCGCTGATCGTGCCGATCTTGAGATTGTGCCGCTGGGCGAAGGCGACCAGTTCCGGCAGGCGGGACATGGTGCCGTCCTCGTTCATGATCTCGCAGATCACGCCCGAGGGGTTGAGGCCGGCAAGGCGCGAGATGTCGACCGCGGCCTCGGTATGGCCCGCACGCACCAGTACGCCGCCGTCCTTGGCGCGCAGGGGGAAGACGTGGCCCGGCGTGGCGATGTCCTGCGGCCCCTTGGCGCTGTCGATGGCGACCGAGACGGTGCGGGCGCGGTCGGCGGCGGAGATGCCCGTCGTGACCCCTTCGCGCGCCTCGATCGAGGTGGTGAAGGCGGTCTCGTGCCGGGAGGAGTTGTTGGTGGACATGAGCGTGAGGCCCAGCTGGTCCACCCGGTCGGAGGTCAGCGACAGGCAGATCAGCCCGCGCCCGTGGGTCGCCATGAAGTTGATCGCATCCGGCGTCGCCATCTGGGCGGGAATCACGAGGTCGCCCTCGTTCTCGCGGTCCTCGTGGTCGACGAGGATGAACATGCGCCCGTTGCGCGCGTCCTCGATGATCTCGTCCACCGAGGAGATGGCGTCGGACCAGTCGGTCTCGACGGGGCCGGGGGTCTCGTAGGTCTGGGTCATCTGGGCTCCGCTGCGATGGCGGGCAGATAGCCCCTCATCGCGCGGAAGGGAAGGGAGGGCGTCGCGGCGTTTCGCCCCCTCAGCGGGTCGCCCAGTGCAGGCCGCGGCGGAGGATCGCCGCCATTTCGGGGCGGGTGAATTCCTCGGCCTTGTGGCCAAGCGCGGAGTAGAAGACCCGGCCCGCCCCGTGGCGCCGCTTCCAGACCACGGGCATGACGACGCCTTTCGTCCATTCGGCGTGCTCGCCCGAGAAGGTCGTCGTGGCCAGCACCTCGTTCGCGGGGTCGACGTGCATGTAGTATTGCTCGGAGGTGTAGGCGAAGTCGCTTATCCCCTCCATGATCGCGTCGTCCGGTTTCGTGACGGTCACCGTGTAGTCGATCACGTTGCCGGGGTGGGCGACGAACTGGCCGCCGACCATGAACTGGTAGTCGGTGTTGGCGCGGAAGCTGTCGCCGGTGGCGCCGTGGTAGCCGGCAAGGCCGGTGCCGGCCTCCACCGCCGCGGTCAGGGCCTTGGCCTCGTCCTTGGAGATCTCGGCCATGGTCATGTTCGGGACGATCAGGTCGAAGGTCGTAAGGTCCAGCTCGGTCAGGCAGGCGGTTCCTTCGGTGCGGGTGACGTCGTAGCCGTCCTCGGCGAGCCAGGCTTCGATGACCTCGGAGGTTTCCCTGGGCTCGTGCCCGTCCCAGCCGCCGAAGAAGATGAGGGCTGTCTTGGTCATGCGGATGTCTCCTTCTCGGTCGTCACGGGGGCGGTCGCCACCGGGCTGTCCGCCAGCGGCGCGGGTCTGTCGCAGGTCGTGGTCAGGTCGATGGCGCGGCCCTCGGCACCGGCGGCGAGGATCGATTCCATCACCTCGAGGACGTGCAGCGCGAGGGCGCCGGAGGCCCGGTGCGGCCGGTCCTCGCGGATCGCATGGGCCATGTCGGCAAGGCCGAGGGACCGGTAGTTGCCGTCGCCGTGGGGCAGCGTCACCTCGGCCTCGGCCCATTCGCCGCGCTGGGGGAGCACCTGCGGCGCGCCGTCGAAGCGGTTGGGGTCGGGCACGACCATGGAGCCTTCGGACCCCCAGAGCTCGATCCGGGGATGGCGGCTGCCTTCGACGTCGAAGGACATGAGGATCTGGACGACGGCGCCGCCGGTGAACTCCATGATCCCGGTGACATGGGTCGGAACCTTGACCGGCATCTCGGTGCCCTTGAGCGGCTCGGACAGGATGGTGCGGGTGGTGCGGGGCGTCCGGGTGACGCCGGTGACGCGGGCCACCGGGCCGAGCAGGTTGACGAGGTCGGTGATGTAATAGGGACCCATGTCCAGCATCGGGCCGCCGCCGTGGTCGTAGTAGAAGGCGGGCGCGGGGTGCCAGCGCTCATGCCCGGGGGTGACCATCGTGGCCGACCCGCCGAGGGGCTGGCCGATGGCGCCCTGGTCCACCAGCGCCCGCGCCGCCTGGTGCGAGCCGCCGAGGAAGGTATCGGGGGCGCAGCCGACGCGCAGGCCCGCCGCCTCTGCCGCCGCGATCAGCTCTTTCGCGCTGGCGAAGTCGATGCCGAGCGGTTTCTCGGAATAGACGTGCTTGCCCGCGGCGATGGCCTTGAGGCCCACCTCGACGTGGGCGGCGGGGATGGTGAGGTTGAGGACGATCTCGACCTCGGGGTCGGCCAGCAGGTCGTCGACGGACAGCGCCCGGATGCCGTGCTCCGCCGCCACCTTTTCCGCCCGGGCCATGTCGAGGTCCGCCACGGCGCGGATGTCGAGGACCGGGAACAGCGCCGCGGCCTTGAGGTAGGCGCCCGAGATGTTGCCGAGCCCGATGATGCCGATACCGACCCTGTCCATGATCCCTCTCCCCTGATCTGCCGCTGGCCGGAACCGGCTCTCGCGCCTCCTCCGGCGCTGCGGTGCCGCTTTGCACCACGGGTGCGGGGCGGGGTCAAGGCGAGCCGGCGCCTTGCGGGCGACAGACGCTCAGGCGCGGAAGTAGCGGTCCGCCTCGATGTAGCCGGCGAGCTTGCCGGCAGCGATCCATTCGCGCTCCAGCGGGGTGTCGCCGATCAGGACGACCCGGTCGCCGGGAAGGCGTTCGGCGGCCAGGAAGCCGCGCAGGTGCTGCGAGGTGGCGGACCAGCTGACCGACAGGCCGGGGGCACGGGCGGCGGTGTCGATGACCGGGTTCAGCGCGGTGACGGCCTCGGGCCGGAGCGGCGGATGGACGAGGGACAGGCGGCCGGCGCCGCGGATGGCGCCGAGGTGCGCGGCCCGGTCCTCGGGCAGCATCTCGGTCCGGAGTAGGCGCAAGGCGTTGGAGGAAAACAGCAGCGCCACCACGTCGTGGCCCGAAGCCGCGCGGAACGAGGCATAGGCCCTGTAGTCGAGGCCCAGTTCGGCGGCGCGGGCGACCCTGCGGCGGACGACCTCGATCGGCAGCTTGGGCAGCAGCGCCTCGCGCGCCCTGGTCCAGCTGTGCCTGCGCCAGCTGTAGCCCGGCTCCATCGTCGGGCCGCCGTTGTGGCCGATGCCGCTCATCCGCCCCAGTCCTGCAGGCGGGCGACGTAGCGGGCCATGGTGTCGACCTCGAGGTTCACGTGGTCCCCGGCACCCACGTCGCCCCAGGTGGTGACCTCCTTGGTGTGCGGAATGAGGTTGATGCCGAAGGTGTCGCCCTCGACCTCGTTCACCGTGAGGGACGTGCCATTCAGGCAGATCGACCCCTTGGGCGCGATGAAGCGGGCGAGATCGCCGGGGGCGCGGAAGGTCAGGCGGGTGCTGTCGCCCTCGTCCCGGAGCGAAACCACCTCGGCCACGCCGTCGACATGGCCCGAGACGATATGGCCGCCGAGTTCGTCGCCGACCTTCAGCGCCCGCTCGAGGTTCAGACGCGTGCCGTCCGACCAGGTGCCGAGGTTGGTCTTGCTCACCGTCTCGGCCGAGACGTCCACGTCGAACCAGTCCGGCCCCTTGGCCACCACCGTCAGGCACACCCCGTCGCAGGCGATCGAGGCGCCGATGTCGACGCCGCTCATGTCGTAGGAACAGCCGATGCGGGCGCGCAGGTCGCCCCGGCGCTCCAGCGCGCGAACCTCTCCGATGTCGGTGACGATGCCGGTGAACATGACTTGCCTGCCTTTCGCCCCATCGCTAGCCCCTTGCCAGAGGCTTGGCAAGTTTGCCCTATTTCTGACAGAGAGCCCCGGTAGTCGGGGTCGCACACAGGCAGCCGACAGACGATCCCGTGAAGGACCCGAACCAGACGCGATACCTTTTCCTGCAGGGTCCCCACGGGCCCTTCTTCCACCGCCTCGGCCGGATGCTGCGGGCGGCGGGGGCCGAGGTCTGGCGGGTGGGGTTCAACGCCGGCGACCGGGCCTTCTGGTTCGGCGGACCCGGCTACATCCCCTACCGGGATGCGCCCGAGCACTGGCCGGCGACCTTCGCTGCCCTGCTGGACGCCCACGACATCACCGACATCGTCCTTTACGGCGACACCCGGCCGGTCCACGCCCAGGCGGTGGAGGTGGCGCGCGCCCGGGGCCTGACCATCCACGTCTTCGAGGAAGGCTATCTGCGCCCCTACTGGGTGTCCTACGAACGGGGCGGGTCGAACGGCCATTCGCGGCTGATGGACATGTCCGTGCCCGACATGAAGCGGGCGCTGGAGATGTCCGAGATGGACGTCCCCGAACCACCCGCCCGCTGGGGCGACATGAAGAGCCACGTCTTCTACGGCGCGCTCTACCACTGGTTCCTCCTGTTCCGGAACGGCGACTACCGGAATTTCCGCCCCCACCGCGACCTGCCGGTCTGGACCGAAACGCTGCTCTATACCCGGCGGCTGATGCTGATGCCCCTGCTGGCGCTGGACCGCATGACCGCCACCGCGCGGATCAAGTACGGCGGCTTCCCCTACCACCTCGCCCTTCTCCAGCTCGAGCACGACGCCAGCTTTCGCGAGCACTCCCCCTTCAAGACCATGAAGGATTTCCTCGAAATCGTGATCGACGGCTTCGCCAGGGGGGCGCCGCGGCATCATCATCTGGTGTTCAAGGCGCATCCGCTGGAGAACGGGCGCTCTCCCCTCCGCCGGATCATCCGGGAGCTGTCGCGGGAGCATGGCGTGGCGGCGCGCGTGCATTACGTTCGCGGCGGCAAGCTGGCCCGGCTGCTGGATCACGCCAAGACGGCGGTGACGGTCAACTCCACCGCCGCCCAGCAGGTGCTCTGGCGGAATATCCCCCTCAAGGTCTTCGGGTCGGCGGTCTACAACAAGCCGGAGTTCGTCTCGACCCAGTCGCTGCCCGAGTTCTTCGCCCAGCCCGCGCGGCCGGATGCGAAAGCCTACCGCACCTATCGGCGCTACCTGCTGGAGACGAGCCAGGTGCCGGGAGGGTTCTATTCGGCCCGGGGCCGGCGCGCCCTGATGCGGCAGGTGGTGGACATGATGCTGGCGGCCGAGGACCCCTACGATGCCCTGTCCACCGGCAAGGCGGGGCCGAGGCAGCAGCTCAGCATCGTGAGGTAGACGGCCCGTCCGGCAGGTCTTGGGGTCGCGGCGGGGCCAACCCCAAGCCATGGGCGGCGTCCCGAGCTTTGAGCCGGTTATGCAACAGTGATCGGCAGGGCCCGGCGCACCGCTCGGCGTGAACTGGATTTTTCACCGCCGGCTCTGTAGGTTGGCCGCAAAAGCTTGAGGCAGAGCAAAACAGGTCGAGGAGACCGAGCAGTGACATCCTCTCTTTCGCGTGCGGCGAAGGGGCTGGCCCTCGTGGCCGCCCTCGCCCTCGTCAGCAGTTGCGGCCTGCCGCGGTCGGGGCCGAACAAGGCCGAGATCTTCTCCGGATCGGTCCTCGAGGACGGGGACGCCTTCATCTTCACCGTGACGGACCGGGTCAACCGGATCGCGGGAGTTACCCCCGCGCTTGGATTTTCTGCCGCCTTCCAGAACGCGGGCGTCGTCGGCTCGGACGTGATCTCGCCCGGCGACGTGCTGGGCCTGACGATCTGGGAGAACGTGGACGACGGCCTGCTGGTCCCGCAGGGCCAGAACGCGACCGTGCTGGAAGAGGTGCAGGTCGACGGCCAGGGCTTCATCTTCGTGCCCTACGCCGGCCGGGTCCGGGCCGCGGGCAACACCCCCGAGGCCATTCGCCGGATCATCTCCGAGAGGCTGAACGAACAGACCCCCGAGCCGCAGGTGCAGGTGCGCCGGCTGGCCGGGGACGGATCGACCGTCTCCGTCGTTGGGTCCGTGGGCGCCCAGGGTGTCTACCCGATCGAGCGGCCGACCCGCACGCTGTCCGCGATGCTGGCGGCCGCCGGCGGTGTCGTGATCCCGCCAGAGATTGCACAGGTCACGGTGGTCCGCGGCGGCCACCGCGGCTCCGTCTGGTTCGAGGACCTCTACGATCACCCCGGCCAGGACATCGCCCTGCGCGGCGGCGACCGGATCATCGTTGAGCAGGACACCCGCACCTTCACCGCCCTCGGCGCCACCGGCACCCAGAACCGCATCCCCTTCGAGAGCCAGACGATTTCGGCCATCGAGGCCATCGCCCAGGTCGGCGGCCTCAACTCGTCCGTGGCGGACCCCACCGGCGTCTTCGTCTTCCGCAACGAGCCGGAGGAGATCGCCGAGCAGCTTCTGGGCGGGACCGAGGACCTGATCGGCACCCAGAGGGTCGTCTATGTGCTCGACCTCACCCAGCCGAACGGGATGTTCATGGCCCGGGACTTCGCCATCCGCGACGGGGACACGGTCTATGTGACCGAAGCTCCCTTCGCCCAGTTCAACAAGGTCATCGCCGCCGCGACGGGCACCCTGAGCGCCACCAACGCCGTGCAGGCGGTGACCGAATAGCGCGAGCGGGGCCGCGTGGCCGCGCCGCCGGATACCGAAGACGCCGCCGGCTCCTCCCGGCGGCGTCTTTTCGTCTACAACGGCGGCTTCCTGACCCAGGCGCGGGTGCGCCGGATCCTCGACCTTGCCGGCTGGGACATCCGGCTCGGGGC
>JAMWZF010000111.1 GCA_024304875.1 Paracoccaceae bacterium | reverse complement strand
TAGGCGCTCGGCCCGGGGCGGGCAAGCGGGCGGGGCATCAATTCGGGTGATCCGCGACCGCACCGTTTTGCCGCCGGACCGAAAGAGCTGCGCCCCTGACGCCTACCACCGATGTCGTTCCTGACGGCCGCCGGACACCGAAAGATGAGTATTTGTGGCCAGCCCGAAGCAGCAGGGCGGCGTTTCGGCTTCGTGCTGGCCCGAATACTCACCTGCACCGCCGGGTGTCGGGCTCCGCGCTCGAGGTATATCCGTCCCCTGCTCAGGACCGCAGCCGCGTGCCCTTGGGGTCATGGAACGGCGATAGCGACGCTTCGGCCGGCACGCGGTGCCCGGCCACGTCGATCTCGAATGACGACCGCAGGACGTCGTCCGCGCTCTCCCCGGCGCAGGGGACGTAGCCCATGCCGACGGCGGCGCCGAGGGTATGACCGTAGGCGCCCGACGTCAGGACGCCGACGATCCGGCCGTCCCGCAGGATCGGCTCGTTGTGGTAGAGAAGCGGGGTGGGGTCGGTCAGGCGGAACTGGACCAGCCGCCGGGACGGCCCCGTCTCCCGCACCCGCGCGACCGCTTCGGCGCCGATGTGCCCGCCGGAGCGCCGGACGGCGAAGCCGAGGCCGGCCTCGACGACGTGATCCTCGGAGGTCATGTCGTGGCCGAAGTGGCGAAAGCCCTTCTCGAGCCGGGCGCAGTCCATCGCGTGCAGGCCGCAGAGGCGGGGGCCCGCGTCCAGCAGCGTCTCGAAGACATGGGCGGCCATGTCCGTGCTGACGTAGATCTCCCACCCCAGTTCGCCGACATAGGACAGCCGGTGCGCCCGGGCGAGGCCGAGGCCGATCTCGATCTCGCGGGCGGTGCCGAAGGGAAAGGCCTCGGCAGAGAGGTCGTCCGGGGTCAGCGACTGCAGCACCTCCCGCGACCGGGGGCCCATCAGGGCGAAGCAGGCCTCGCCCGCGGTCACGTCCGTCACGACCGCGCGGGCCTCACCAATCTGACGGGCAATGTGGGACTTGTCGGCCGTCACCGTCGCGGCGGGCGTGACCATGAGGAAGGCGGTTTCGGAGAGCCGCGTCACGGTCACGTCCGCCTCGACCCCGCCGGCCTCGTTCAGCATCTGCGTGTAGACGATCCGCCCCGGCGGCACGGCCACGTCGGCGGCGCAGAGGCGCGTCAGCAGGGCCTCGGCGTCCGGCCCCTCGATGCGGAGTTTGCCGAAGGAGGACATGTCGTACAGGCCGACGTCGGTGCGCAGCGACGCCACCTCTTCGGCCACGTTGTCGAAGAAGACCTGCCGTCCCCACGAGTATCCGTATTCGGCGGGCTGGCCCGGACGGGCGAACCAGTTGGCCCGCTCCCACCCGGCCACCTCGCCGAAGACGGCCCCACGCTCGGCCAGATGGCGATGAACCGCTGAACGCCGGACGCCGCGAGCGGTCGCCTTCTGGCGGTATGGGAAATGGTCGGCGTAAAGCAGGCCGAGGGTCTCGGATGCCCTCTCACGCAGGTAGCGTCGATTGCGCTGGAAGGGCTGCATCCGGGCGATGTCGACATCGCCGAGGTCGAAGGGTTTTCCGCCCCGGTCCATCCAGGCCGCCAGCGCCATGCCCGCGCCGCCCGCGCTCTGGATGCCGATGGAGTTGAAGCCGGCGGCGACCCAGACGTTGTCCGTCCCCGGGCAGAGGCCGAGGTGGTAGGCGTCATCGGGGGTGAAGCTCTCGGGCCCGTTGAAGGCCGTCTGGATCCCCGCCTCGGCCAGCATCGGCATCCGTGCGACGGCGGCCTCGAGGATGGGGGCGAAGTGGTCCATGTCCTCGGGCAGCTGGTCGAATTCGAAGTCCTCGGAGGGCGGACCCCAGGGCTTGGCCGCCGGCTCGAAGGCGCCGATCAGGATCTTGCCCGCGTCCTCCTTGAAGTAGGCGCATTCGTCGGGAACGCGCAGGACGGGCAGCTGCGTCAGGCCGGGGATGGACGTGGTGACGACGTAGAAATGCTCGCAGGCCTGGAGGGGGACGGGGGCGCCCAGCATCTCGCCCACATCGCGGCCCCACATCCCGGCGCAGTTGACGACGTGATCGCAGGCGATGGTCCCGGTACCGCCGTCCTCGGCCTGCCATCGGACGGCGGTGACGCGGACGCCGTCGCGGGCCACGCCCGTGGCCCGGGCGCCCTCCTGGATCAGGGCCCCCCGCGCCTTGGCCCCCCGCGCGAGGGCGAGGGCGATATTGGCCGGGTCGCCCTGCCCGTCCTTCGGCAGATACACCCCGCCGACGATACCCTCGATGTCAAGATGCGGGTGCCGCTCCCGCACCTCCTGCGGCGTGATCTCTTCGATCTCGACGCCGAACGCCCGGGCCATCGCCGCCTGGCGGCGGAGTTCCTCGTGCCGCTCGTCCGTCAGCGCGACGGTGATCGACCCGCAGCGGCGAAAGCCGGTCGCGATGCCGGTCTCGGTCTCGAGGTCGCCGTAGAGCTCCTGGCTGTATTTGGCGAGCCGGGTCATGTTGGCGCTGGCCCGAAGCTGGGCGATGAGGCCGGCGGCGTGCCAGGTAGTGCCGGAGGACAGGCGCTTGCGCTCGAGCAGGACCACGTCCTGCCACCCCAGCTTCGTCAGGTGATAGGCGACCGAACAACCGATCACGCCCCCGCCGATGATGACGGCGCGGGCGCGGGTCGGCAGGTCGACCATCAGACCACCTCGTGCCCGGCGGCCAGCAATCCGGCGTGCACGGCGGCGATATGGGCCGGGCCGGTCTCGCAGCAGCCGCCGAGGATGGTTGCGCCGTGATCGAGCCAGGCCAGCGCCTGGCGGGCGTAGGCTTCGGGGCCCATGTCGCGCCGCGCCTCGAGCACATCGACCGTCGAGCCGCCCTCGAGGAACTCGTTCGCGATCATGGTGAAGGCGTTGGCGTAGGCCCCCATCGGCAGGCCGGCCCTGGACAGCGCCTCGAGCGCCGCCGGCATGACCTCGGGGACGGAGCAGTTGGCCAGCACGGCATCGGCCTCGCGCGCCAGCTCGGCCGCCTCGGTCACGGGTTCGCCCGACCGCAGGCGGCGACCGTCCGCATCGTCGACGGTGAAGGACAGCCACACCGCCCGGTCCGTCGTCCGCCCGGCAGCGAGGCAGGCACGGGCCGCCTCGATGGAAGGGATTGTCTCGAACAGCAGGATGTCGACGCCGGGGGCAAGGAGCGCGGCGACCTCGGCGTAGAGGGGCGTGGCCGTCTCGGCCACAGGGTGCAGGTCGGCCCTGTAGCTGGCCGAGAGCGGCCCGATGGACCCGGCGATGCGGCAGCGCCCGCGCACCGGACTGGCCTCCCTGAGGGCGAGGGCCAGCAGGTCCTCGAACCGGTCCTCGAGGTCAGGCGCCCCGGGATTGGCCCCGGCATAATGGTTCGACCCGCCACCGCGCAGCCGGTCCCGGTGGATGGCGTAACTGTTGGTCGTGGCGACGGTGGCCCCGGCGGCGGCGTAGTCGGCATGGACCGCGCCGACGAGGCCGGGGTGGTCCATCATCACCTGCGTCGCCCAGAAGGCCGTGGCCGGAGATCCGGCGCGGTGGATCAGCTCCTGCCCCATTCCGCCGTCGAGAAGGGTGACCTGCATCTCCGCGTCTCAGCCGCCGAAGGTCGTGGCAAGGATGGCGGCCAGCGCGGTGGCGTCAGCCTGGTCGAAGGCATCCGGACGGTCGCTGTCGATGTCGAGGACGCCGATGATGGCGCCGCCGGCGTCCCGCACCGGCAGGACGATCTCGGACCTCGTGGAACTGGAGCAGGCGATATGGCCGGGAAAGGCCTCCACGTCAGGAACCAGCTGGACCTCTCCGGTCCGGGCGGCCGCGCCGCAGACACCCCGGTCGAATGGAATCACCAGGCAGCCGTGCCCGCCCTGGTAGGGCCCGATCTTGAGGATCCCGGGTTCGGTGACCCGATAGAACCCCGTCCAGTCGAAGCGGGCGTCGGCATGGTGCAGCTCGCAGGCGACGGTGGCCATGAGGGCGACAGGGTCGGTCTCTCCCTCGGTCAAGGCGGCAATGATCTTCGCCGTTTCCGCGTAGTCGATCCGCTGGGCGGCCATCGTGGTTACTGCTTTGCTCATCATGTCCTGACCTCACCCCACAATCGCCTTGGACTGGGCCCATTCACTCCATCATGCCGCCGCGATGCAAGGCGATACCCGGTCTCGTAGCTGCATATAGCTTCCCTCGGTGCCGGGTGTAACAGCCCCCACCCAGTGCTCGGCACCGAGGTTTCATGCGCGTCCCCCCCAAGTCCCGCTCTGTCCCAACCACGGGACGCCGACCCGACGGCACGTCTGAGGCCCCGCGGCATTTGCACGCGCTTGTCGTGGTTTGGCACGACGGGTTGCCACGTGGCGGGGCGGGGTCGGCGCAGCTCGTCTCTGGGCGGCGGCCTGCCGCGGCGGTCCGCCCTCGCCTTTCCTGCCGGCATCGGTAGTCTGGCGCGGCAAACCAGGGACGATCCATGCGCAACTTCCATCTACCCGGCCGCTCTCCGGTCATGGCCACCGGTGGCATGGCGGCCACTTCCCACCCGCTCGCGACCCAGGTCGCGGTCTCTCTTCTCGCCAGGGGCGGCAATGCGGTCGATGCCGCTCTCGGGGCCGCTTTTCTGCTCGGGCAATGCGAGCCGCCGATGACCGGACTGTTCGGCGACTGCTTCGCGCTGATCAAGCCGGCGGGAGAGGAGAGAATCGTGGCGCTCAACGGGTCTGGCCGGGCGCCCTCCGGGCTGAGCGCCGGGGCGATGCGCGAGGCCGGACACCGGACCGTCCCCGTCCACGGGCCCGAGGCGGTGACCCTGCCCGGCGCGGTCGATGCCTTCTGCCGGATGTCTCAGGACTGGGGCAGCCTGCCGCTTGCGGATATCCTGGCCCCTGCCATCGGCCATGCCGAACGCGGCGTGCCGGTCGCGCCCCGGGTGGCCGCCGACTGGGCGTCGGGCGCCGGTGACCTGACCGGTGCCGCGCGCGACCACTACCTCAAGGATGGGGAGCCCTACGCGGCGGGCGACCTGTTCCGCCTTCCCGGCACCGCCGAGGTGCTGCGCCGGATCGCCGCCGAGGGCCGGGCGGGGTTCTACGAGGGCGAGGTGGCCGAAGACCTGATCGATTCGCTGCGTGCCTTGGGCGGGACCCATACGCTGGAGGACCTCGCCGCGACGCGCTGCGACGACACCGACCCGATCGGTGGCGCATACAAGGATATCGAGCTGGTGGAGCATCCGCCCAACGGTCAGGGAGCCGCAGCGATCCTGATGCTGAACATCCTGTCGCACTTCGACCTCGCGGACCTCGACCCCCTCGGCGCGGTGAGGGCCCATATCGAGGCGGAGGCGACCAAGCTGGCCTACGATGCCCGCAACCGCATCCTGGCCGACCCGGACCACACGGCCCGGCTCGAGCACATGCTCTCCACCGAGACAGCCCGGTCCCTCGCCGCCCTGATCCGCAGGGGCTCGGTCCTGCCAACGAGCCTTCCGGGAGCCGAGGCCGTGCACAAGGACACTGTCTACCTGACCGTGGTGGACGGTGCCGGCATGGCGGTGTCGCTGATCTATTCGATTTTCCACGGCTTCGGGTCCGGCATGGCGTCCGACAAGTTCGGCCTGTTGTTCCACAACCGCGGCGCCGGCTTCACGCTGGAGGAAGGCCACCCCAACGAAGCCGGACCGGGAAAGCGGCCGATGCACACGATCATTCCGGGCATGCTGCGCCGCGAGGGCCGGGTCGTCATGCCCTTCGGCGTCATGGGGGGCCAGTACCAGGCCGCCGGGCATGCCCGCTTCGTCACCAATCTCGTCGACTACGGCATGGACCCGCAGGAGGCGCTGGACGCGCCCCGCTGCTTTGCCGAGGGGGCGGACCTCAGGGTGGAGGACGGTTATGGGACCGACGTGAAGCAGGCCCTTGCGGACCTCGGACACAAGGTCGTCGCCCCACCGACGGCGATCGGCGGGGGCCAGGCGATCCTGATCGGCGCGGACGGCGTGCTGACCGGCGCCAGCGATCCGCGCAAGGACGGGCTGGCGCTGGGGCTGTAGCGGCGCCATCGGAGTGTCTTTCCGGCGGCCCGTGGTGCCTTGGCACGCCGGTTGTCGTGGCACCTATTTGTTAACTGATATGCCAGTCTCTAAGAATATTAGGGCTCCTATGGTTTTCGAACCCAAATGATGTACGGATTTCAGGGGTTTGGGGTGTCCCCTATAAAATTCTTAGAGACAAGCAAGACAACGGTTAATTCTGCCACGTCGCGGACTGGCCCCGACACGCGCAAGGGCCGACAGTCCGCTCTGGTCTGTTCCGCCCCGCTTCCGTGCGTCAGGACAAAGGGACTGTGACATAAGGCAATCGCCGGCGCCTTGCGGATCAGCGTCTTGTTCCAGATCGCCGCTAGAGGAGGGGGGACAATGTCCGACCGTCGAGTCAGGGCCAGCGTCGATCCCTGGGCAGGCCCGGCTCCGACCGGCAGGTCCTGCCTTTCGCCCTCTTCGAGCGCCGAGACGCGCACCACCGTCGCGTCGGTGCGGTTGGCGAAGACAGTCCGCGTCGGGGTGCAGGGCTATCGGTCCCTGCCGTTCAGGCCGGCGCGGCGGGCGCCGGGCAGCGCGGCATCAAGGACGGCCTTGGCGGTGTCCGGGACATGGGTGCCGCGGCCCCGGGGAACGAGGAGGGCTGGCACCAGAGCTCGATTTCGGACGTCAGATTCGCCTGGACGGGCACGAGGCCCTGCGCGGCGCCTAGTTCAGCTGGAACTGCAGCGGGTACTGGCCATCCTGGAACGGACCGAAGAGATCCGGCACGTCGGGATGATCCACCGGCTCGCCCGAGTAGTCGGCGACGAGGTTCCCCTCGGACACATAGGCGATGTAGTAGCTTTCCTCGTTCTCGGCGAGGAGGTGGTAGAACGGCTGGTCCTTCTGAGGCCGCGCCTCCTCGGGGATGGATTCGTACCATTCCTCGGAGTTGTTGAACCGCGGATCCACGTCGAACACGACACCCCGGAAGGGATGCTTCCGGTGACGGACCACCTGTCCCAGATTGTACTTGGCGCGTGTCTTCATCATTCGAGCGGGCCCCGTATTCGGCCCCCTTCCTAGACCTGCAGGGGGGCAAGAGTCCACGCTTGTGCCATGAAAAGGTCAGAAACAGTCTGTGAACCGCGCACCCACAACGCTGATTCCCGCCTGTCGCTGCGGAAACGTGATCGACAAACCCGTTTTCGGATGCGCCGCGATCCGCTAGGGTGAGCCCAAGAAAACTAAGAAACAGCGAGAGGCAGATGAGCAGAATATTTCTCGCGTTGATGATGCTTGTGATCCTGGGGTCCTGTGCCCGGCCGGGCGGCGAAGAGCCGCGCGAACTGGACGACGCCTGCGCCATCCTCAACGAACGGCCGCACTACGTGCGCGCCTTCCGCAATGCCGAACGCAAATGGGGCGTGCCGCCCCATGTGCTGATGGCGATGATCTACCAGGAGAGCAAGTTCATCTCCGACAACCGTCCGCCGCACCAGTTCGCGCTGGGAGTGATCCCGACGGGCCGGATGAGTTCGGCCCTTGGCTATTCACAGGCGCTCGACGGGACCTGGGAAGAGTACCAGGACCAGGAAGGCGGCCGCCGCACCCGGCGGGACGACATCAACGACGCGACGGATTTCATGGGATGGTACATGAACCTGACCGTCCGCGAGACCGGCGTGGCCCTGACCGACACGCGCAACCAGTACCTCGCCTATCACGACGGCCGATCGGGCTACCTGCGGGGCACCTGGCGGTCCAAGGGCTGGCTGATCCGCGTCGCCGGCGAGGTCGAGCAGCGGGCCTTCATGTACCAACGGCAGCTGGCGTCATGCAGGCGCTGGCGGTAGGCAGCTGACTCCGCCCTCAAACCGGATGGCCCGTTCCGGACGCGTCGGAACGGGCCGCTGTAGTCTCAGGTGCCCTGTACATCGGCGGGCTGTTAGAGCCCGCGGTCCCGCATCTCGGCCTGGATGTTGAACCGGCGGTCCGGGATGTTGCCGCCCTTGCTCAGGTCGCCGAGGATCACTGTCGTCTGCGTGCCGGTGTCGTCGGTCACGATCCACTGGCGCAACTCGGTCGGGTTCGCCGTGAAAACCAGCTGAATGTTGCCGTACTCGGGATGCGCCGGATCCTGCGCCCGCACGGTCGTGGTCGATCCGTCCGATGTATGGCCGGTTACCATGTTGCGCTGTCCGAGGTTCACGTTCCGCTCGAGAATGATCGAGAGCGGCGTCTCGGAGAGCGGATAGCGGTCCACCCCGGCGTTCGACTGGGGGTCGAAGACGGCGACCTGTCCACCCCCGGCCATGACGAGCGAGGGCTCCGGCGGGGCGTATTCGAACCGGATCCGGCCCGGGCGCTTGATGTAGATCGTCCCGGTCGAGATCGTTCCGTCTCCATTGACCTGGGTGAAGGCGCCAGTGGCGGTCACCAGGTCCTGGTTGAAGTAGCGGCTGAGCTCGTTAAGCGGGATCGCCTGCGCATGGGCCTGTCCGGCGGATAGGGCTGCGATCGCCATCGGCGCGGACAGCATGAACAGGCGGCGGGTCATCTTGGACATGGGTCTGTGTCTCACTTCTTGCCTCGGGCCCCCGTCGGGCGCCCCTGTCAGTTAGGCACCAACCTAGGTCGCACCAAGCCGCTAGGCGAGATCACGCGCTCCGCTATCCGATAGCCTGAGGCCCCGGATCCCACGACAGGCCTGCGGCGTTGGACCCCCGTGCGCCCCGATCCGCGAGAAAAAAACGCCATGCCTGCCCTTCGCCTCGCCGCGGCACTCGCCTGCGCTGCCACC
>JAMWZF010000110.1:4659-8931 GCA_024304875.1 Paracoccaceae bacterium | reverse complement strand
GAAGCAGCCGGGCCATGTCCTTGAGCGTCGCCGCCGGCCGCTTCGACGGGTACTGGGAGCGCGGGGTGAAGCTCTGGGACGTCGCCGCCGGCCTTCTGATCGTCCGCGAGGCGGGCGGCTTCGTGCAGGCCATCGACCCCGAGGCGAACCCGATGGAAAGCGGCGACGTCGTCTGTGCCAACGAAGGTGTCTTCGACAAGTTCGCGGCCATCATCCGCGGCTAAGCGGCGCCCGGGGTCCTGGCCCTCGGCTGCGACCGGTCCCGCTTTTCCGTGCCGTTTCGACATCCGGGCGGCCGCAGGCAGCGGGTATCTCGGCTGGACGAGGACTCCAGAACGCTAGAGTCGTGGAGTCGCGAGGCGGCGCCTAAAGCGTTGCAGATATTAAAGAAAATTGGGTGAATCGCAGGTTAACGCCGCCGCCCCGCTCGCGGCACCCGGCTTTCGGACAGGGCGTACCTGGCCTCGGGATGCGGCGGATGCCCGTGAGTCCGGCTCCAGAAGGTCGGCCCGCCCCGGCGCAGGAACAGGGGCAGCGCCAGCACCGCCCCTGCCACGAAGCCGCCGAGGTGCGCGAAATAGGCCACGCCGCCGCCCTCCAGCGGGGTCGAGAAGCCCCCCGCGATCTGCAGGATCAGCCAGAGCCCCAGCACGATCCAGGCGGGGATCGGGAAGATCCGGAAAAACACGATGAAGATGATCAGGATGTCGACCCGTGCCTTGGGGAACATGAGCAGATAGGCCCCCATCACCCCCGCGATGGCGCCGGACGCGCCCACCATCGGCACGTTCGACCAGGGCTCGACCAGGTATTGCCCCAGGGCGGCCGCCAGGCCGCAGGCAAGGTAGAAGCCGAGGAAAGGCAGGTGGCCCATCTCGTCCTCCATGTTGTCGCCGTAGATCCAGAGGAACAGCATGTTGCCGGCGAGGTGCAGGAATCCGCCGTGCAGGAACATGTGGGTCAGGAACCCCTGGTAGCCCTCGCCCTGGCTGATGAAGGCGGGGACCATGGCGTATTCGGTATAGAACCGGTTCAGCAGGCCGCCCGGCTGGATGACCGAGACATCGTAGAGCCAGACCAGGACGTTGATCCCGATCAGGGCGAAGACCACGAAGGGCGTGCGTGTCGACGGGTTGTGGTCGCGGATCGGGAACATGGGGCCAAAGTGGCGGGCGGGGCGGCACAGTCAAGCCGCCCCGAGCGCCCGGAGGTTGTCAGGCCGCTGCTTCCTCGTCCGCCGAGACCGCCGCCAGCAGGGTGGCATTGCCCCCCGCCGCCGTGGTGTCGACGCAGAGGTGCCGCTCCAGCAGGACATGGGCGGCATCCGGGCGGGCGGCGATCAGGGGGATGATCGGGCCGCGCCGACGGGCGAGGGCCTGCTCGTAGCTGCGTCCCGTCGCCGCGTCCCCCCACCAGAGAACCCCGCCAAGGGGGCCGAGGGTTTCGAGCGCCCCGGGGTCGAGCCGACCGTCCACCGCCACGGCGATGCCGCCGAGATCGGTGACGGCCTGCCTTTGCGCCTCCGCCACCGCAGCCGAGGGGCCGAGACAGAGGATCGGCGGGCGCGCGTGGTGCGAGAGCGTGTTCGCCTCGCCGGTGGGGCCGGGCAGGTCCTCGGGCCCGGGTGGCTGGCCTTTCTGGTCCGCGGCGCCGCGCAAGGCCGTCTCCACGGCGTTCGCGTCGACGTCGCGGTCCCAGGCCGTGCCGAGGTCGCCCCTCTCGGGCGCGGCGAAGCGCTGCACGTAATGCGGCCCGCCCGCTTTCGGCCCGGTCCCGGACAGCCCCTCGCCGCCGAAGGGCTGGCTGCCGACGATGGCGCCGATCTGGTTGCGGTTCACGTAGAGGTTCCCCGCCGCCACCCGGTCCACGATGTGCTGCACCCGGTCGTCGATCCGCGTGTGCAGGCCGAAGGTCAGGCCGTAGCCGGTGGCGTTGATGCGGTCGATCACCTGGTCGATCTCGTCGGCCTCGAAGGTGGCGACGTGCAGCACGGGGCCGAAGACCTCGCGCTCCAGCGCCTCGATCCCCTCGACCTTGATGAGGGTCGGGGGAACGAAGGTGCCGCTCTCCGGCGCCTTGAGCTGGTGCAGGATGCGGCCCTCGGCGCGGGCCTGTTCGATGTGCTCGAGGATGCTGTCCCGGGCGGCAACGTCGATCACCGGGCCGACGTCCGTTGACAGGTCCCACGGGTCGCCCATCCTGAGGGTGTCCATCGCGCCTTTGAGCATGCCCGTCAGCCGGTCTGCGATATCCTCCTGCACGTAAAGGCAGCGCAGGGCCGAGCACCGCTGCCCGGCGGACTGGAAGGCCGAGGCGAGGATGTCGCGCACCGCGTGCTCGGGCAGGGCCGTGCTGTCGACGATCATGGCGTTGAGGCCGCCGGTTTCCGCGATGAGCGGCGTGCCGGGGGTCGCGGTTTCGGCGAGGCTTTCGCGGATCTTGCGGGCGGTGCCGGTGGAGCCGGTGAAGACCACGCCGGCCAGGTCCGCCTGGGACGTCAGCGCCGCCCCCGCCTCGGCCCCGCCGGGGACGAAGGACAGCGCGCTCTCCGGCACCCCGGCCTCGTGCAGGATCTGCACCGCGCGGTAGGCGACGAGCGCCGTCTGCGGCGCGGGCTTGGCCACCACGCCGTTGCCCGCCGCGAGGGCCGCCGCGATCTGGCCGGTGAAGATGGCCAGCGGGAAGTTCCAGGGACTGATCGCGGCCCATGTGCCGCGGGGGGCCGGGTCCTGCGCCTCGGCCTCTGCGGCGTAGTAGTGCAGGAAGTCCACCGCCTCGCGGACTTCGCCGACGCAGTCGAGCATCGACTTGCCCGCCTCGCGGGCGAGGATGGCGAAGAGCTCGGGCGCGGCGGCCTCGTAGCCCTCGGCGGCGCGGCGGAGCGCGGCGGCGCGGGTCCTAGCGTCGGCCGTCCAGGGGCCGGTCCGGGCGACCGCTGCGGCCACGATCTCCGCGGTCGCCTCGGTCACTTCGCCTACGGTGTCGCCCGGGTTGGCGGGGTTCGTGACCTTGGCAGGCGTCGGATTTGCGTTTTCTTGCCAGAATGAAGAGGGGAGCGGGTGCGCTGTCCACCGCGTCGTCCGGAAGGGCTCTCGGGCCTCGTCCAGCGCGGCGAGGGTCGGCCGGTCGGTCAGGTCCCAGCCCCTGGCGTTGGCGCGCGTCGGCTCGAAGAGGGCCGGACCGGCGGGCACGGGCGGCGGCGGCAGCGCCGCGTCGAACGGGTCGGCGGCGACGGTCTCGGGCGGGACCTCCTCGTCAACGATCTGGTTGACGAAGGAGGAGTTGGCGCCGTTCTCCAGCAGCCGCCGGACGAGGTAGGCCAGGAGGTCCTCGTGGGCGCCCACGGGCGCGTAAATGCGGCAGGGGCGGCCGTCGTCCTTGCGCATGATCTCGTGCAGGCTCTCGCCCATGCCGTGCAGGCGCTGGAACTCGAAGGCCTCGTGCGGGAGGTCCCCGCCCATGTGCAGGATCGCCGCGACCGTGTGGGCGTTGTGTGTGGCGAACTGGGGGTAGATGCGGTCCGTCATCGACAGAAGCTTGCGGGCATTGGCGATGTAGCTGACGTCCGTGGCCGCCTTGGCGGTGAAGACCGGGAAGCCGGGCAGGCCGAGCATCTGGGCGCGCTTGATCTCGGTGTCCCAGTAGGCGCCCTTGACGAGACGGACCATGATCCGGCGGTCGTGTTTGTCCGCCATGGCGTGGAGCCAGTCGATCACCGGGCCGCAGCGCTGGCCGTAGGCCTGCACGACCACGCCGAAGCCGTCCCAGCCCTTGAGAGCGGGGTCCGAGAGCACCGCCTCGATCACGTCGAGCGAGAGTTGCAGGCGGTCGGCTTCCTCGGCGTCGATGTTGAGGCCGATCCCGGCCGAGGCGGCGAGATGGGCGAGGGAGCGGAGGCGGGGGACCAGCGACTCCATCACCCGATCCGTTTGCGCCACCTCGTAGCGGGGATGCAGGGCGGACAGCTTGACCGAGATGCCGGGGTTCTTCGCCACAGTGCCGTGGCTCGCGGCCTCGGAGATGGCGCCGATGGCGCGGGAGTAGCTGAGGTGGAAGGCGCGGGCCTGGGCGTCGGTGCGGGCGGCCTCGCCCAGCATGTCGTAGGAGTAGGTGTAGCCCTTCTTCTCCATGCCCTTGGCGCGCTTCATCGCCGCCTTGATGTCCTCGCCGAGGACGAACTGGCGGCCCATCTCCTTCATCGCGCGGCCCACCGCGGCGCGGATCACCGGCTCGCCCAGGCGGCGGATGGCGCCGCGCAGGGGACTGGCGGGG
>JAMWZF010000110.1:0-4649 GCA_024304875.1 Paracoccaceae bacterium | reverse complement strand
AGCGAGCGCAGCGTGCCCTCGATGCCACCCTCGCCTTCGTCGAGCACGCGCCCGGTAAGCGCGAGTGCCCAGGTCGAGGCGTTGACGAGGGGCGAGGCGGAGTGGCCCATGTGCCGGCCCCAGTCCGAGGGGGCGATCTTGTCCTCGATCAGGGCGTCGATGGTCTCGGCGTCCGGCACCCGCAGCAGGGCTTCGGCGAGACACATCAGCGCCACGCCTTCTTCGGTCGACAGGCCGTATTCGGCGAGGAAGACCTCCATCAGGCCAGGGTCCGAGGTGTCGCGGATGCGTGTGACGAAGGCGGCGCCGCGTTTCGAGATGGCGGCGCGGTCTTCGCCGGTCAGCTCCGCCTCGGCCCGCAGGCGGGCGACGGTCTCGGACTGGTCCGCCAGATAGGCGGCGTCGATCTTGGCGCGGAGGTCGGTCAGGTCTGGCATGGCGTCCTCTGGTGATTTGGCCCATGATAGACCAACGTCACGGGGCCATTTGACTGTTCTTGGGCGCCGGACAGGCCGAATGGCCGGAAAGTGAGGCCGGAGATGAGCGAACCGACCGATGCTGAAGTTCTGGACCGCTTCGACCGCAGGATTCTCGACATCCTCGCCGGGGACGGCCGCATCAGCGTGACCGAACTCGCCCGCCGGGTGGGGCTGTCGAAATCCCCCGTGCAGGCGCGGCTCAGGCGGCTGGAGGAGACGGGCGTCATCACGGGCTACCGGGCGCTCTACGATCCGATCCGGCTCGGCCTCGACCATGTCGCCTTCGTCGAGGTCAAGCTGGCCGACACCCGCGAGGCGGCGCTGGAGGCCTTCAACGCCGCCGTGCGCGCGGTGCCGGAGGTGGAGCAATGTCACCTGATCGCGGGGTCCTTCGACTACCTCCTCAAGGTGCGGACCGGGTCGATGACCGGCTACCGGATGCTGCTGGCCGAGCGGATCAGCACCCTGCCGCATGTCGCCCATACCTCGACCTACGTGGCCATGCAGGCGATCAAGGAGGACGCGGCGGGGCCGCTCACGGCGCGGTGAATTGACGGATCGGCGCGGGCGGAGGAGCCTGTGGGCATGCGGATCCTGATCCCCCTTGCGCTTCTCGCCGCCCCGGCCTTTGCCCAGTGCCCCCCCTCGCCCGATATCGCGGCGGAGGAAGACGCGCTCTTTGCCGAGATCGCGGAGGCGGGCTCTCCGATGACGGCGCGCGAGATGTCAGACGACCTCTGGCGGCTCTGGACGCAGGCGCCGGACGAGGCGGCGCAGGAGATGCTGGACGAGGCCATGCGCCGGGCGCGGGTGTCGGACCTGCTCGGCGCGCGCGAGTCGCTGACCGACCTGATCGCCTATTGCCCGGACTATGCCGAGGGCTGGAACCAGCGGGCCTTCGTCGCCTTCCGGGTACAGGATTACGAGGCCGCGCTGGCCGACCTCGACCGCGCGGAAAAGCTGAACCCCCGGCACCTCGGCGTGCTGACGGGCAAGGCGCTGACCCTCATCAACATGGGGCGCGAAGCCGAGGCGGTGCCGGTCCTCCGCGCGGCGCTGGCGCTCAATCCCTACCTGAGCGAGCGGGCGCTCCTCGACGGCATCCTCGGACAGGACATCTGAGGCTTTCGGAGTTCGCCGGGCTCGCCTATGGTCCGCCCGCGGTCGCCCCCGTGGTGGAATGGTAGACACTGGGGACTTAAAATCCCTTGGCCCCGTGCCGTGCCGGTTCGAGTCCGGCCGGGGGTACCGCGGCCGGGCCGGAGTGCCGGTGTTAACCCTTTGTTAATGCGATCTTATCCGCGGATAAGGTCAGCCATCCACCCGCGCCGCCGCCAGCGCGATCGCCTGCTGGTAGACCGTCGCCGCGTTCCATTCGTTCAGGACGCGGAAGTTGTGGGTGCCCTCGGCGTAGCTCTCACCGGTGCGCCAGCCCTTCTGGCGCAGGAAGTTGGCGGTCGAGGCCAGGCTGTCGGCCATGTTGTAGAGATCCACGCGCCCGTCGCCGTTGGCGTCGACGCCGTAGCGCAGGGCGTTGGCCGGGAGGAACTGGGTGTGCCCCATCTCGCCGTGCGCCGCGCCGCGCTGGCCGCTGCTGAGGACGCCCTGATCGACGAGGATCAGCGCCGCGATGGCGTGCGGGGTGAAGAAATCCGACCGGCGGCAGTCGTAGGCCACGGTGGTGATGCTGTCGACGACGGGCGTGTTGCCCATGTTGTTGCCGAATCCCGTCTCCATCCCGTGGATCGCCAGCAGGATGCCGGCGGGCACGCCGTAGGCGCGCTCGAGCGAGGCGTAGAAGTTCGGGTTCTGGTTGATGCGGCTGCGCATCTGGCCGGCGAAGCTGTCGAGAGAGCCGAGGCGGATGCGGATGAACTCGTCCAGCGAATAGCGGACGCCCCGCTGGTTGCGGTCGGCGGCAATGGTCGACTGCGAATACTGCGCGTTGGCCAGGGCGGTCAGCCCGGCCTGGCCCACGCCCGCGGCGGCGGCCTCCTGCGCGAACTGCTGTTTCCATGCTGAGAAGCCGCTGGCGTCGTTGCCGCAGGTGGCGGCGGCGGCGGGAGCGGCGAACAGGCAAAGGGCGAAGGCGGTGGCGCGCATGAGGTCCTCGTCGGTTGGGCACAAGTCGAGGTAGAGGCTAGCAGCCGCTTGGAAAGGCCGGAAGCGTCGAGTTCCGCTGCGGTTGGGGATGCCGAAATGGTGAACACCGGCCGCATCACCCTTTTCCGGTGAAGGAATTTCACCCCCGTATCAGTCGCCTGGACGGAAATTTGCACACCGGGCACCGGGCGTCGTGCAACCGGTTCAGGCCTCGGGCCGCCACGGGCAGACCCCGCGGCCCGGCATCGAAGGCGCGCTCGAGGTCGTCCGCATCCTCCAGCGGACGACGGGCCATCAGGCCGGCCCTTGCAGGGCGGCAATCGCGTCGAGGGCGGCGCGGATCGGCGGGTCGTGCCGGGCCTCGTTGTGCGACACCAGCCATTCGTCGTGATCGATCTCCGGGATCGGCCCTTCGAGGCGGACCAGCCCCGGCTCGGCGTCGCCCGCGAAGGTCGGCATGACGATCCGGCCGAAGCCCGACAGCG
The DNA here is from genome assembly GCA_024304875.1 of Paracoccaceae bacterium. GTDB lineage: Bacteria > Pseudomonadota > Alphaproteobacteria > Rhodobacterales > Rhodobacteraceae > JAMWZF01. Next base: position 1,582 of record JAMWZF010000110.1, on the reverse strand, counting down.
CGAGGTCGAGGCACAGGCGGGTATCGGTCGCCGTCGTGACGATGTCGTCCCCGCGCGTGGCGTAGAGCCAGCGCAGCGAGGGGGTCAGCGCATCGCCGGGGGGCAGGGCAACGTATCCGGTCACGTCCGCATCCCGGCCATAGACGGCGAAGCGGACGCGGCCCAGCCGTCGCCGCGCGAGCCAGGGGTGGTCCGGCTCGCGGTTCCGGATGCCGATGTCCGCCTCGCGCCGGGCGAGGTCGAGGTTGGCGTTGGACGGCAGGAAGGCCAGGACGAAGGCGGCGCCATCCCGCGCCGGGGCCAGGGTGCGGGCAAGCCTGCGCGACGTCCAGAAGCCGGCGGTGATCCGAACCCGCGGAATCCGTCCGGGATCGGACCGCCACCTTGCCAGGCGTCGGGCGACCTCGCCCAGGCCCGCAACCTCCGCGGCCAGGGCGCGGCCCTCCTCGGTCAGGGCGAAGCCGCCCTTGCCGCGCAGGAACAGGGCGCGGCCGAGGCTGCGCTCCAGCCCGCGCATCCGGCGGCTGAGCGTCGGCAGGGGGACCCGGGTCCGCGCGGCGGCCGCGGTCAGCGTGCCTTCCGCCGCCACCCCCAGAAACAGCGCCAGATCGTCCATGCTGATTTCATTCGTGAAAACCATGTTGCGAATTCTGCCAGTATTTGAACGCCGATCAAGGGATCATCTTCCGGTGCAGACGGCCCATCCCTACAGGAGATGAAACATGCACCCCATCCTGCCATGTCCCTCCCTGCACCGCGCCCCGTCGCGATCCGGCGAGGCCGAGCTCATCGCGCGCCGCATCGCAAGCCGCCGCCGATGGGCGCGGCGGCGGCGGTGGCTGACGCTCCGGGCGGCGCTCTTCGGGCGCCGCCCGCGTCAGGCCGCCGCAGTCACGAAGACTTTGGCGCCGGCCGGCTTGTCCGCCGGCCCTGCGCTCTAACTCCTCTCACAAAACCTGAAGGAGAGAGCGATGAGCGCACCCGATTCCAATGTCGAGAAACAGGCCCGCCGGCACCGCGGCCCCCTCGTGGGCATCGTGGTTGCGGCGATCATAGCCCTGATCGTGGGCCTCTGGATCAGGTCCAACAACAATCTCACCGAGGCTGACGATGCGCCGATCGAGGCCGGCGAGACGGTCGAAGGAGCGGCGCCGGCGACCGAATAGCCGGCCCGCCCTCGCGCCGGGTCGGCAGGCCGCCGCCGTGACCGGAGGCGTCCTCTTGCCAAGTCTTCGGGGCGCAATATCTGTCCGTTAACCTTTTTGTGAGGCTGATGGATAGCCAAGGAGACTACAAGATGACCGACCCGAACCACGATCCGCGCACGACCCGTTCCGATACCAACGTCAACGTCACCGACCGCGGCGGCAGCTCCACCGGCCCGATTGCCATGGTGGTCGTTGCTCTCATCGTGATCGTTGCCCTGCTGTGGGTCTTCGGCGTGTTCGGCGGGGCCGACACCGTTGCGACCGAGAACACAGGTGATGCGTCCGCCATCCGCAGCCAGCGACACCCCGCGGAGCGCTTCCGCAGCGCCATAGTGGAGGCGAAGGTCGGTAACGTTCAGCATGAGCGTAATCCC
>JAMWZF010000011.1:4705-21919 GCA_024304875.1 Paracoccaceae bacterium | reverse complement strand
GCCGCCCGGCCCCCCGCCGTAGGAAAAGCTGAGGTCGCGGAACCGGATCTCGCCTTTCGTCACGACCAGCTCGGTCGCGCCGTCCGCGTCGGTCAGCTCGTGCGGCGGTGTCAGCGTCCGCATCCCGTCCTCCACCTCGCCGACGTGCCGGTAGATGGCCATGAGGGTGAAACTGATCCAGCCGGTCATCTGCGCGAGGCGGATGGCAATCGCACCCATCGCGGCGATCTCGCCCGCCGTGACACCCGGCACCGTCAGGCCGAAGCCGACCAGCAGCACGGGCAAAGACCCGGCGATCACCATCAGGCCGAGGCGGAACCGGCTCGACACGTCCCCGAACTCCAGCGCCCGGTGGCGCAGGCTGTCGAGCGCGCCCAGCGCGGCGCTGTCCTCGTGTTCGCCCCGGGCGAACAGCTTGACCGTCTTGATGTTGGTGATCGTGTCGACGACCTGACCCGTCACCGCCGCCCGCGCCGCCGCCTGCCGTTTCGCCCGCGCCCGGATGCGGGGCAGGAAATGGCGCAGGTAGGCCAGGTACCCGGCGAACCAGCCGATCATGATGAGGACCAGCCAGCCGTTCACGCCGCCGACAAGGAACAGGGCCCCGACCACCGAGGCGAGGCCGAAGAACAGGGCGTTCACCGTCTCGACCACGATCTCGGTCATCGAGTTGGCGGTCTGCATCTGCTTCTGCGCCAGCCGCCCGGCAAAGTCGTTGTCGAAGAAATCGACCGACTGCCCGAGGGTCCAGCGGTGCAGGCGGCTGAGGACGAGCTTGAGAGTGTTCGGCGCGATCACGACGGACTGGAACGCTGCGCTGATCCCCTGAAGCAGGGGCCGCGCCACGATCAGCAGCAGGATGGAGCCCAGGAACAGCGGCCAGTACTGCCCCAGCGGCTCACCCGATCCCGCGACATCGACCACCCGGCCGAGGAGATACATCGACAGCACCTCGGTCACGCCCGTGATCATCGACACGAAGGCCCCGGCCCAGAGCACGGGCCAGGCCCCCGTCAGGGTCCAGCGCATGAACTTCTGCAAGGTCCGCGGCGGCGGCCCCTCGGCCGCGCGGTTGTGGTCGATCAGCCCTCCGGCGCGTTCGATCCAGGCCGTCCAGATATCCGTCATTCCGCGGCCTCCGTCTCATGTCCCGCCGTGTCAGAGCCGATGAACCCGCCCGACTGGCGCGTCCAGAGGCGGGCGTAGATCCCGCCCATGTCCAGCAATTCGGCGTGGGTGCCCTGCTCCATGATCCGGCCGTCGTCCATCACGACGATCCGGTCCATCCGGGCAATGGTAGAAAGCCGATGGGCGATGGCAATGACGGTCTTGCCTTCCATGAGGCCGTAGAGCGTGTCCTGGATCGCCGCCTCCACCTCGCTGTCGAGGGCGCTGGTCGCCTCGTCCAGCAGCAGGATGGGCGCATCCTTGAGGATCACGCGCGCCAGGGTGATGCGCTGCCGCTGCCCGCCGGACAGCTTCACGCCGCGCTCGCCGACGTGGGCGTCGTAGCCCGTCCGCCCCTCGCCGTCCTTCAGGCCAAGGATGAACTCGTGCGCCTCGGCCCTTTTGGCGGCCTGGGTCACCTCGTCCTCGCTGGCATCCGGCCGACCGTAGAGGATGTTGTCCCGCACCGGCCGATGCAGCAGCGCGCTGTCCTGCTGGACGACGCCCATGGACCGGCGCAGGCTCTCCTGCGTGACGGTTGCAATGTCCTGCCCGTCGATGCGGATCACCCCGCCTTCCGGGTCGTAGAACCGCAAAAGGAGCTTGATCAGGGTCGATTTGCCCGCACCGGACCGCCCGACCAGACCCACCTTTTCCCCTGGCTCCACCGTCAGGTCGATCCGGTCGAGGCCGCCCGCCCCCTTGCCGTAGTGGTGGCTGACGCCCTGAACCTCGATCCGGCCGGTCGTCATGACCAGGTCGGTGGCGCCAGGGTCATCGGTCAGGTCGACGGGGTGGGCAACGGTCTCCATCCCCTCTGCGACGATGCCGAGCTGCTGGAACAGGTTGGTCACCGCCCACATGATCCAGCCCGTCATCGCGTTCAGCCGCAGGACAAGGGCCGAGGCGGCGACGACGATGCCGACGGTCGCCTGACTTCCGAAATAAAGCCCCATCGCCCAGCCGACGACACCCACGATCAGAAGGCCGTTCAGGGCCACCAGCATCGTGTTCATCCAGGTGTAGATCCGCATCTCGTAAGAGAACGTCTCCTTCACCTCCTGGATCGCCTCCTTGGCGTAGGCGATCTCGCGGTCGTGGTGGGCGAACATCTTGACCGAATGGACGTTGGTATAGCCGTCCACCAGCCGTCCGTTCAGCTTGGACCGCGCGGCACTGGCGGCCTTGGACCGGGGGCCGACGTTGACGACGGCCCAGCGCAGGAGGGCGGTATAGAGCGCCATCCACAGCAGCATGGGGATCAGCAGCCGCGGATCGGCAGCCCAGAGCATCACGGCGGCGCCGATGGAATAGGCGATGGCGTAGGTTACCGCGTCGAAGACCTGGAAGATCACCTCGTTCGCCGCGCTCGGCGTCTGCATCACCCGGTTGGCGATCCGCCCGGCGAAATCGTTCTCGAACCAGCCGACGGACTGGCGCATGACGTGCCGGTGGGTCCGCCAGCGGATCAGCGTGCCCCAGTTCACCCCGATGCCGTGGTTCAGCAGCACCTCGTTCAGGATCTGGATCGCGGGCCGCAGCACCAGGATGAAGATGGCGACAGCCAGCAGCTCCCACTTGTGGGTGTCCCAGACCGTCTCCGGCGCGGCGGTCGTCAGCGTGTCGGTCAGCTGGCCGAGGTACCAGATCAGCCAGACCTCGATCAGCGCGACGGCGATGGTGACGACGAAGCCCAGGGCAAAGACCGTCCGGAACGGGCCGGCGAAGCTCCGCAGGAACGGCCAGAGCCGCGTCGGGGGGCGGTCGGTCTCCTGATACGGCGTATAGGGATCGACGAGGCTTTCGAAGAACCGGATCACGGGGGGCCTCTTGGCGTCAGAGCCGCGATATAGCCCGAAAGGCCCTCAAGGGGAACACGGGATATGTGCGGGCCGCACCTATCGGAGAAGGTCCGCCTTCGTCAGCCGGAAACCGCTGTCGATCCAGCGCCGTTCGGCGGCCTTGAGCGCGGCGCCGATGTCGGGGCCTTCAAGGTCATCCGGCAGGTCGGCGGCGGCAAGTGGAAACACCTGCCGCGCGCCGGTTCGGGCCGCAACATACTCGGTTTCGGACAGCTCGCGGGCCTCGGGTGCCGCGCGGATCGCCAACGCCGACAGCGCGGTCTCCACCCCGTGCCGGTACCCCAGTTCCGCCGCCCCGGCGTCCGACCTCACCGCGTCCAGAAGGGCCGCAAGGGTTCGTCCCTCGGTCCGCGACAGGCGCAGACGCTCTGCCGTGTCGTCGGGCGGACCGATCATGGCAAGGCGGCGCAGCCAATGCGGAGCGAGACCCGCGCCCTGTTCCACGTGCACAAGCACGGCCAGCAACGCCGGGTTCGCGCCGGGAAGAACGCGGATCAATCCACCCGTTGCCCCGAAGGCCGCAAGGGCCGGCGCCGGGTCCGGCGCGGCGAGCAGCTTGCGCATCTCCTGCCCGATCCGTTCACGCGACAGCCCGCCCAGCAGGTCCACCGTAGCCGAGCAGGCGGCCAGACCGTCGGCATCCAGCCCCCCGTCCGGGTCGCCGTACCAGGCATGGAACCGGAAGAACCGCAGGATGCGGAGGGCGTCTTCGCGGATCCGCTCCTCGGCCGAGCCGATGAACCGTAGCCGCCCGGCGTGCAGGTCGGGCAGCCCGCCGACCGGGTCGGTGACAGCTCCATCGGCGTCCGCATAGAGCGCGTTCATCGTGAAATCCCGTCGCCGCGCGTCCTCCTCGACCGTGTTGGCATAGGCGACAACGGCGCGGCGGCCGTCGGTCTCCACGTCCCGGCGAAAGGTCGTGATCTCGAAGGGGGTGCCCTCGGCCACGACGGTGACCGTACCATGCTCGATCCCCGTGGGAACGGGACTGAACCCGGCCCTTTCCGCCAGATCGGAGACTGTTTCCGGGTGGGCCGAGGTCGTGATGTCGATGTCGGTCACCGGCCGGACCAGCAGCGCGTTCCGCACGCAACCGCCGACGAAATAGGCTTGGTGCCCCGCCCCGGTCAGCATCCCCATGACGCGCTGGGCCACGGGATCTGTGATCCAGGGATCTGTGATCCGCTCAGGCATCCGCCACCCGGTCGGCAAGGCCGCGCAGGATGCGGGCGGTGGCGCCCCAGATGTAGTAGGGACCATAGGGCACGATGAAATAGTCCCGCCGCTGGCCGCGCCAGATGCGTCCCTCGATCCGGTAATTCGCGGGATCGAGGACGTAAGCCAGCGGCACCATGAAGACCTCGGCCACCTCGCCCGCCTCGGGCACCGGGCTGAAATCAGCGCGGATCAGGCCGAGGATCGGCGTCACCCGGAAACTGGTGACGGTCTCGTGCGCCGGCATCTCGCCCAGCACCTCGACGGCGTCGCGGCGCAGGCCGACCTCCTCCTCGGCCTCGCGCAGGGCGGCGTCGGTCAGGGTCGCATCGCCCGGGTCCTGCTTGCCGCCGGGAAGGGCGATCTGGCCAGGGTGATGCTTCAGGCGGGGAGAGCGTTTGGTCAGGACGATCCGCTCGTCCGGGGTGACGGCGATCAGCACCGCCGCCGGGCGCAAGACGCGGTCCGGCGGCAGGCTGACATGCTTGTTCAGGTCATAGTCCGACGAGGGACGGCCCGGTGCAGCCAGCGCCGCGCAGAGCCGTCCTCGCAGATCATCCCTCGGCACGCTTCGCCTCGAATCCCAGCGTCTGGGGATCGAACTCGTAGTGCGCCCCGCAGAACTGGCAGTCCGCGGTGACGATGCCCTCGTCCGTGGTCATGTGGGCGATGTCCTTGGCCGAATAGATCGACAGGCTCTGCCGCACCTTGTCCTCGGAGCAGGAGCACCCGAACTTGACCGGCTGAGGATCGAAGACGCGCGGCCCTTCTTCGTGGAACAGCCGGACCAGAAGGTCGGTCGGCTGCACCGAAGGGCCGATCATCTCGAGTTCCTCGACCGTATCCAGCAGGATGTTCGCCCGGCTCCAGTTCTCCTCGTCGTCGCCGTCCAGCATGTCCGACGCCTCGAGCAGACCGCCCTCGCCCGACCCGCCGCCGCTGGCGAAGGGGCTCGCCTCGGGCATGGTCTGAAGCATGATGCCCCCCGCGCGCCAGCTCTCGTCCGTGCCGGGCATGGTGGACCGGCCGAAGGACAGCGAGAACCGGGTCGGCAGCTGCTCGGACTGGGCGAAATACGTCTCTGCACAGGCCGAAAGCGAGCCGCCGGCGATGGGCGTGATACCCTGGTAGGGGGTCATGCCCTGGCCCTGGTCGATCAGGATCGCGAAGTAACCCTTGCCGATCTGGGTGAAGGGGTCGGCATCGTGGTCCAGCCGTTCGGCGTCGTAGGACGCATAGGCGCGGATGCGGGCCGGCTCCCCCTCTTCGGTCGGGCCGTAGTAGTCGGTCGCGATCAGCCGGGCCGGGCCGTCGCCGCGGACCTGCAGGCTCAGCTTCCAGCGCAGCTTGATGGTCTGGCCGATCAGCGCGGTCAGCAGGGCCATCTCGGCCACCAGCGCCTCGATCGGGGCGGGGTAGTCGTGCTGTTCGAGGACGCGGTCGAGCACCCCGTCCAGGCGGGCGACGCGGCCGCGGATGTCGGACCGGTCGAGCTGGAAGGGCAGGACGGTGTCGTCCCAAGCGATCTGGGCGCCCAGGTGAGTGCCTTGGGTCATCGGTTTGCCTCGATTGTCAGGGGTTGGCATACCGTGCCCATATAGGGACTGGCAACTGGGGCGCAAACCGATGATCCCGAGATACGGCGAACCGGTCGACCCGGCCATGCGCTACACGCATCGGCCCGGGGTCTACGCGATCCTGCCGCGCGACGGGGCACTGTTGCTGACCCACCAGTCAGAGCCGTACCCCGAATACCAGCTGCCCGGCGGCGGCATCGACCCCGGCGAGCATCCTCTGCCCGCCCTCCGGCGCGAGGTCTTCGAGGAAACCGGATGGCGTATTGGCGCGGCGCGCAAGGTCGGTACCTACCGACGCTTCGCCTACATGCCCGAGTACGATATCCACGCCGAGAAAATTGCGCATATCTACCTCGCCCGCCCGACCTCGTCCCTCGGGCCGCCGCTGGAAGACGAGCATGACGCGATCTGGGTCCCCGCCGACATCGCAGCGGATCTGGTCGTGGACCCGGGCGGCGCGGCGATGATCCGGCGGGTCCTTGCCGGTTGATCCTTGCGCCAATTGCCGGCCCGATTGTCGCCGTATTTGCTGCCTAGCACATCGGCAGTCAACAAACCGGAGAATATGATGCGTCGCCTCACCACCGCCCTCGCCGCATTCCTGACCTCAACCGCCATGCTCGGCACTGTGGCCACCGTCGGCCTCGTGCTCGACCCCGCCGTCGCCGAGGCCAACAACGGCAACGGCAATGGGGGCGGCAATGGAAACGGAAACGGCCGCAGCGAGGAGCGCGGCAATAACGGAAACAACGGCAACCGTGGAGAGCGCGGAAATTCCGCGCAGGCCCGCGCCGGAAACGGCAACGGCCGCGGCGCCATCGCCAGCGAGTTGAAGAACCTCAACGCCTTCTGCGCGAACGAGAACGCCTTCGCGAACGCCTCGGACGACAGCAACATCGGTCAGATCCGCGCCTACCAGACCGCTTCGGCCAACGTGGCCCAGTATGAAGGCGCGATCAGCGGTGCCCTCGGAGGCCGAGACGTGACCGACGAGAACGTCGCCGCCCTCGCCGCCTCCTACGATCAGGCCATCACCACGCTTCAAGAACAGATCGCCAATGCAGAGCCGACCGTGGTCGAGAACGCGGACGGCACCCAGACCGTGATTCCCGCCGACACGACGGAACTGGAGGCCCAGCTTGCGGCCTATATCTCCTCGCGCGACACGGTCACCCGGTATCAGGAAGCCGATTCCCAGCGGGATACCGCCTTGTCCGTCGCCACTCGCGGCCGAACCCTGTCGCCCGAGGCGCAGGCCTACCTCGACGCCGGCTGCCAGCGATAACCGAACCCGGTGGCGGGGGCTCTAGGTGAGCTCCCGCCCCTCGACGATATGGCCGTAAAGCGTGGTGAGGATTCCCACGCCGACGATCATGGTGAACCAGCTTGCCAGCAGGTTCAGCGCGACAGCGACGAGACCGAGCCCGATCGAGGCCATCACCAGCCCCGGCAGGGCCATGACGATCCGCAGCAGGACCAGCAGGAAGAAGATGCCGACGAAGGTTCCGGCGTGGGGCTTGGTGATGGTCCATGCCTCTCGGACGCCGAGCCTGGCGCCGACCGCGACCGCCGGCAGCGTCAGCGCCAGCCGAAGATAGACGATTCCCAGCAAGACGACGAGGACGGCCCCGACCAGCGCCCCGAAGATCGGCACGATCGTCGTCACAAGGCCGCCGAGGAGGGCGACGACCAGCCCGACCACGATGAGAATGAGAAACAGGATCACCAGCTGCCCTATGTAGGCGCCGAGGTTCTTGCCCGCGAATGCCGGCACCGGCTTCGGGTACTCACCCAGAAGGATGAACCGGTGCCAGGTCACCGCCAGCCAGCCGAAAAGGATCAGGTAGCCGACGATCATGATCGCCATGTTGCCGAAAACGGGGCCGAGGTCGATCGCGGCCAGTTCCTCGGGCGTCATCGAGGGATCGATCACCGGAATCTGGCTGCCGAAGACGACCGCCAGCAGGAACAGCAGGAGGACGGGGACGGCCGACGCCTTTATCGCCTCGCCGATATTGTCGAGGATCATCTTGATGGCGTGGCGCAGAAGGTCGATGGCCATGGGTCCGTCCTTTGGATCTGTCGCCCGGAAAGTCGGTGGCCGCACCGCCCCTGTCAACCGCGCCGGTCCCTTGCCCCGCCTCTTCTTTGGCGATACCTCCGCGCGGACCCGTGAAGGAGCCTGACCCATGACCGCGCCCAAGAAGGTTGTCCTTGCCTATTCCGGCGGCCTCGACACCTCGATCATCCTCAAGTGGCTGCAGACCGAATACGGCTGCGAGGTGGTGACCTTCACCGCCGATCTCGGCCAGGGGGAAGAGCTCGAGCCCGCGCGCAAGAAGGCCGAGCTTCTGGGGATCAAGCCCGAGAACATCTACATCGAGGACGTCCGCGAGGAATTCGTCCGCGACTTCGTCTTTCCGATGTTCCGGGCCAATGCGCTCTACGAGGGCCTCTACCTCCTCGGTACCTCCATCGCCCGGCCGCTGATCTCCAAGCGTCTTGTCGAGATCGCCGCCGAGACCGGCGCCGACGCCGTCGCCCACGGCGCGACCGGCAAGGGCAACGACCAGGTCCGCTTCGAGCTGGCGGCCTATGCCCTCAACCCGAACATCAAGGTCATTGCCCCCTGGCGCGAATGGGACCTGACCAGCCGGACCCGCCTGCTGGAGTTCGCCGAGGCCAACCAGATCCCGATCGCCAAGGACAAGCGGGGCGAGGCCCCCTTCTCGGTCGACGCGAATCTTCTGCACACCTCCTCCGAGGGCAAGGTGCTGGAGAACCCGGGCGAAGAGGCCCCCGACTACGTCCTCCAACGGATCACCCGCCCCGAGGATGCGCCCGACCTGCCCGAGATCGTCGAGATCACCTTCGAGAAGGGCGATGCCGTGGCGATCGACGGCGAGTCGATGTCCCCCGCGACCATTCTGACCCGGCTCAACGAGCTCGGCGGCAAGCACGGCGTCGGCATCCTCGACCTGGTGGAGAACCGCTTCGTCGGCATGAAGTCCCGCGGCGTCTACGAAACGCCCGGCGGGACCATCCTCCTGGAGGCGCACCGCGGGATCGAGCAGATCACGCTGGATTCCGGCTCGGGCCACCTCAAGGACAGCCTGATGCCGCGGTATGCCGAACTGATCTACAACGGCTTCTGGTTCTCGCCCGAGCGCGAGATGCTTCAGGCCGCCATCGACAAGAGCCAGGAACACGTGAGCGGCACCGTCCGGCTGAAGCTCTACAAGGGCTCTGTCCGCACCATCGCCCGCTGGTCCGACCACAGCCTCTACTCCGAGGCGCATGTCACCTTCGAGGAAGACGCCGGCGCCTACGACCAGAAGGACGCGGCCGGGTTCATCCAGCTCAACGCCCTGCGGCTGAAGCTGCTGGCCGCGCGGAACCGGCGGCTGAAGGGCTGACGAACCGCGTTTGCCCCGACCGAAGACCGGGCCGGGGCAAACAGCAGCCTGTGTTGGGACGACCGGACCGCAGAGTTGGGGCCACGGCCCGGCCGAACAACACATGGCCCGCCGCGCACGGCGGACCCACTCGCTACCATACCGAGAGGCGGTCGTTGCTCCGCCTGTGACGGTATCGGTCCCCAGTCACGCGCGCGGTGCGCCGGAAGTTTCAGACCTGGCGGGAATTTCCGTGGCCCTCAACGGATGATGCGCGCGGCCAATTCCTCGTAGGCCGGCATGACCTCGGCCAGGACCTCGCTCAAGTGGTCGGGCGTCTCGGGCATCGGGCCGACGGTCATGGGATGGAGGCCCTCGCTGTCGTGCACCGCCCCGTACCAATGGCGGGCCCAGACTCCGTCGTAAGGCTTGGGCCCCTTCTCCCAGGTCAGCATCTTCGGATCGAACTCCAGCCCGATCTCGGAACAGAGCCGCCGCAGGGTCTGCTCGGGCGCAGCCTGCACGTCGGCGCTGTCGATGACCGGGCCGGGGAACATTTCGAAGATCTGCAAATGCCGGATGTAGCCGAGGTCATCGGGCGTGACGGACTCGCGTTTGGCGGCATAGCTGGCGATCACGCGGGCGGGATGCCGGATCAGGTGGACGTTCACGCAGGACTGCGCCCAGTCGAGAGGAAACTCCGGCAGCATGTGCTGCGGCATGTGTTTCATGTAGAGGTTCGGCTTGTCGTCCCAGATCGTCCCCTGGCACATCGCGGCGACCATCGCGGGGTCCGGCTCGTGGCTCAGGATGATCTCGTCCCGCAATGGATGGTCGATGCCCGTCTGGACGAGGTAGGCCGCGTAGAACGGTTCGTCCCAAACCGCGAAATCCCCTTTCGCCGCAAAGGCATACATCATCGCGGTAGACACGTTCCGGGGGCCGGACCACATGGCGATGCGCATCTTGGGGAACCTCCGGGCCGGGCACGTCGTCCGCGCACGCTAGGAGCGGCGAGCGATTGTTCCAAGAGGTAAAAGCCCCGTGACCTCACGCCGGGGTGAATTGCCGCGACAGAGCCGGGCAGCACAGTCTGCCACAACCCAAAGGAGGAGCCACCCCATGATGACCCCCAATCTCAAGGCCGGACTGCTGGCCGCCCTGATCCTGGTCGCCATGACGATCGCGCCGAAGAAGGCCGAGGCCCGCGACATCCAGCAGATGGTCGTCGCCGGTGGCTGCTTCTGGTGCGTGGAGGCCGATTTCGAAAAGGTCCGCGGCGTGGTCGACGTGGTGTCAGGGTACGCCGGCGGCACAACCGAGAATCCCACCTACCGCCAGGTGACGGGCGGCGACACCGGCCATTACGAGGTCGTCGAAATCACCTACGACGCCGATACCGTCAGCTATCGCCAGCTGCTCGACCTGTTCTTCCGCTCGGTCGATCCGACCGACGCGGGTGGTCAGTTCTGCGACCGGGGCGACAGCTACCGGACCGCGATCTTCGTCTCGAACCAGGCCGAACAGCAGGCGGCAGAGGCCGCGAAGGCTGCCGCCCAGGCCGAGCTTGGCCAGCAGATCGTGACGCCGATCCTGCCCGCCGCGACCTTCTACGAGGCCGAGGAGTACCATCAGGACTACTACAAGGGGTCCAGCATCGTGCTGACCCGCGGCGGACCCAAGCGCCAGTCCGAGGCCTACGACTTCTACCGCGAAGGCTGCGGCCGCGATCAGCGGGTTCGCCAGCTCTGGGGCGACGACGCGCCTTTCATCGGCGGCTGATCAGCCCCGGAAGGCCTGCACTTCGCTCAGGTCCGGGATCGCATCGGCGGTGCCGGGCCGGGTGACCATCAGGGCTGCCGCCCGCGTGGCGAGGTCGAGTGCCTGCGCCATCGGCATCCCCCGGTCGAGCCCGGCAAGAACGTAGCCGGTGAAGGTGTCCCCCGCGCCGGTCGTATCGACGGCCTCGACCCGGATCGGGGCGACACGGACCCGGCCCTCGGGTCCGAACCAATCCGCCCCGTCTGACCCAAGCGTCACGACCACATCGCGGATCGGCAGATCCTCAGGTGTCATGCCGGTCGCCTGACGCAGTTGCTCGGCCTCCACAGCGTTCAGGAACAGCAGGTCCAAGTGGTCCATCACCGCCGTCACCCGTTCGGGATCGAAGGGCGCGGCGGCATATGCGACCCGCAACCCCAGCTGCGCCGCCAGCTCGGCCATGTCGGCCTGAAGGTTCGTCTCGTTCTGGAAAACGGCGATATCGCCCGTGGCGGCCTCGGCGAGGGCCCCCTGCATCGCGCTGCGCGGAACCCGGTGGTTCGCACCGGGATGCAGCAGGATGCCGTTCTCGCCCGCGGGGTCGACCATGATGACGGCGACGCCGGATTCAGTCTCTATCTCTGCGATACTGCGGGTATCGACGCCCCATTCCGTCAGCCGGTCCCGCATCCAGAGGCCATCCGGCCCCACCGCGCCGATGTGCCGGACATGCGCCCCCGCCCGCGCCGCAGCGACGGACATGTTGGCGCCCTTCCCGCCCAGGAACATCTGCCGCCCGGTCGAGGCCAGGGTCTCGCCCGGCGCGGGAACATGCGGCACAGAGTAGACGTGGTCGGCGTTGATCGACCCGAGGTTCCAGATCGTCATGGTCTCAGGTCACGTTGCAGGCCGCGATCACGGCCATGTTCAGGATGTCGCTGACGGTCGACACGGTCGAGCAGATCTGGATCGGCTTGTCGACGCCCGCCAGGATCGGCCCTATCACCGTCGCCCCGGCCATTTCCTGCATCAGCTTCACGCTGATCGAGGCAGAGTGCCGGGCCGGAACCACCAGCACGTTCGCCGGTCCGGTGAGGCGCGAGAACGGATATTGCTCCATTGCCTTGGGGTTCAGGGCGACGTCCACCGTCATCTCGCCCTCGTACTCGAAATCGACGCCCCGGCGGTCGAGGACCTTGGGCGCGCCGTGCATCTTCTCGGCCCGCTCGGACACCGGGTAGCCGAAGGTCGAGAAGGATAGGAACGCGACCCGCGGCGTCAGGCCCAGCGCGCTGGCGACGGTGGCCCCGCGCTCGGCGATGTCGGCGAGGTCCTCCTCGTCCGGCCATTCGTGCACCAGCGTGTCCGCGATCAGCACGATCCGGCCCTTGTTCAGCACCGCTGTGACCCCGACGGCCCCGTCGTGCGGCCCGGCATCGAAGACGTGGTTGATCAGTTCGAGCACATGCGCCGACTTCCGCGTCGCCCCCGTCACCATCCCATCCGCGTGGCCATGCGCCAGCATGAGCGAGGCAAAGACGTGCCGGTCCCGCGCGGCCAGCCGGTGAATGTCCTGCCGGTCATGCCCCTTCCGCTGGAGCCGCTCGTAGAGGAACGCCTTGTAGGTCTCGAGGTGCTCGGTGTTCGCGGCGTTCACCACCCGCAACTCGCGCACCGCATCGGCGAGCCCCTCGGCTTCCAGCTTCTGTTTCACGTCGTTCTCGCGGCCCACGACCAACGCGCGGCCATAGCCGCCCCGCTGATAGGCCACGGCGGCGCGCAGCACGCGAGGATCGTCCCCCTCGGCGAAGACCACGGTTGCCTGCGCCGCCCGGGCGCGGGCGTTGATCCCCCGCAGGATGCTCGCCGTCGGGTCCATCCGGGTCTTCAGCCCGTGCTCGTAGGCATCCATGTCGATGATCGGCCGCCGGGCGACGCCGGTGTCCATGCCCGCCCGCGCCACGGCAGGCGGGATCCGGTGGATCAGGCGCGGGTCGAACGGCGTCGGGATGATGTAGTCCCGCCCGTAGGTCAGCTTGCGCCCATAGGCCATCGCCACCTCGTCCGGCACCTCCTCGCGGGCGAGGTCCGCGAGCGCGCGGGCGCAGGCGATCTTCATGTCGTCGTTGATCGCCCGGGCGTGGATATCGAGCGCGCCGCGGAAGAGGTAGGGAAAGCCGAGGACGTTGTTCACCTGGTTCGGATAGTCGCTGCGCCCGGTTGCAACGATGGCGTCGACGCGGACGGCGTGGGCCTCTTCCGGCGTGATCTCGGGGTCGGGGTTCGCCATGGCGAAGATGACCGGGTTGTCGGCCATGCTGGCGACCATCTCCTGCGTCACCGCGCCCTTGACCGACACGCCGAGGAAGACATCGGCATCCTTCATCGCCTCTTCCAGCGTGCGCAGGTCGGTTGCGACGGCATGGGCCGACTTCCACTGGTTCATCCCCTCGGTGCGGCCCTGGTAGATGACGCCCTTGGTGTCGCACATGATGCAGTTGTCATGCCGGGCGCCCATCGCCTTCAGCAGCTCCAGGCAGGCGATCCCCGCCGCCCCGGCGCCGTTGAGGACGATGCGGACATCCTCGATCTTCTTGCCGCTGAGGTGCAGCGCGTTGATCAGCCCCGCCGCGCAGATCACCGCCGTCCCGTGCTGGTCGTCGTGGAACACGGGAATGTCCATCTGCTCCTTCAGCGTCTGCTCGATGATGAAGCACTCGGGCGCCTTGATGTCCTCGAGGTTGATGCCGCCGAAGGTTGGACCCATCAGCCGGACGGCGTTGATGATCTCCTCGGGGTCCTCGCTGTCCAGCTCGATGTCGATGGAGTTCACGTCTGCGAAGCGTTTGAACAGGACGGACTTGCCCTCCATCACCGGCTTCGACCCCAGCGCGCCCAGGTTGCCAAGCCCGAGGACCGCCGTGCCGTTCGACACAACGGCGACAAGGTTGCCCTTGCCGGTGTAGTCGTAGGCCGTCTCGGGATGCGCAGCGATCTCCTGGCAGGGGATGGCGACGCCGGGAGAATAGGCCAGTGACAGGTCCCGCTGGGTGGTCATCGGCACGGTCGCCTGCACCTCCCACTTGCCGGGCGACGGCTCGAGGTGGAAAGCGAGCGCGTCCTCGCGCGTGATCCGCTGCTTGGCCATGGTGGTCCTCCCTTGGAACGTCAGCAATAGCGGCAGGGGGCAGGTGGCGGCAATGGCCCGATTTTCGACTTTTGCCGCCAAGGGGCCGCCGGTAGTGTCCTGCCCCAAAGCCGGGGGGCACATGGGCAGCATCGACACCACCGCGACCACGCCGATGATGGCGCAATACCTGGGGATCAAGGCCGATCACCCGGACGCGCTGCTGTTCTACCGGATGGGCGATTTCTACGAGATGTTCTTTGCCGATGCAGAGGCGGCGGCCGAGGCGCTGGACATCGCGCTGACCAAGCGGGGCAAGCACGCGGGCGACGACATCCCGATGTGCGGCGTGCCCGTCCATGCGGCCGAGGGCTACCTGCTGACGCTGATCCGCAAGGGATTTCGCGTCGCCGTCTGCGAACAGATGGAGGACCCCGCCGAGGCCAAGAAGCGCGGGTCGAAGTCCGTGGTCCGCCGCGAGGTCGTCCGGCTGGTGACGCCGGGCACCTTGACCGAGGAGTCGCTGCTGGACGCCCGCCGCCACAACTTCCTCGCCGCCTTCGCCGAGGTGCGGGGCGAAGGGGCGCTCGCCTTCGTCGACATCTCGACCGGGGCCTTTTCGGTGCTGGCTTGTCCGCCGGTGCGGCTGGGGCCGGAACTGGCGCGGATCGGGGCGCGGGAGGTGATCCTGTCCGATGCCTCCGGGCCGACTTACGCCGGAACAGTGACGGATCTGGGCGGGTCGGTGACAACGCTCGGGGCTTCGGCGTTCGATTCCACGAATGGCGCGGCGCGGCTTTGCGCGCTCTTCGGCGTCGACAGCCTCGACGCCTATGGCACCTTCTCCCGCCCCGAGGTCGCGGCCATGGCCGCCATCGCGGACTACCTCGAGATCACGCAGAAAGGCCGGATGCCCCTGCTCCGCCCGCCGGTGCAGGAGGCTCGGGGCGGCGTCATGCAGATCGACGCCGCGACGCGCCGGTCGCTGGAACTGACCACCGGGCCGGACGGGCGGCGGGCCGGGTCGTTGCTCGCCACCGTCGACCGCACCGTCACCGCCGCCGGGGCGCGGCTGCTGGAACGGCGGCTGTCCTCGCCCTCCTGCGACCGGAGCGCGATCAACGCCCGGCTCGATGCCGTGGCGCTCATGCTGGACGACGGAATGCTGCGGGCGGACCTGCGCGAGACGCTGAAGGAGGCGGGAGACCTCGACCGCGCCCTGTCGCGGCTTGCCCTCGACCGGGGCGGACCGCGCGATATGGCGGCGGTGCGGGACACGCTGGCGGTCGCCGAGAAAGTGGCCCGCCGCCTGCCCGCCGACCTGCCCGCGCAACTGGACGACGCCCGTGCCGCGCTGGTCGGCTTGGACGACCTGATCGACCTTCTGGACGCCGCGCTCGTCGCCGAACCGCCCCTCCTCGCCCGCGACGGCGGGTTCATCGCCGAGGGGCACGACCCCGACCTCGACGAGGCGCGCAAGCTGCGGGACGAAGGGCGCGGCGTGATCGCCGGGCTTCAGCGGCAGTACCAGGAGCAGACCGGCATCGGCAGCCTCAAGATCAAGCACAACAACGTGCTGGGCTACTTCGTCGAGACGACGACGACCCACGAAGCCGCCATGCGCGGCCTGCCCGAGACCTTCATCCACCGCCAGACCACCGCCAACCAGCTGCGCTGGACGACGCTGGAGCTGAACGAGCTGGAAAAGCGGATCCTGAATGCCGGGTCTGAGGCGCTGGAGATCGAGAAGCGGCACTATTCAAGCCTGAGAGGCGCGATCCTCGACGTGGCCGACGCCCTGCACGGCGTCTCGCTCGGCTTGGCCGAGATCGACCTCGCCGCCGCGCTCGCGACCCTCGCCGACGCGGGCAACTGGCAGCGCCCCGCGCTCGAGGACAGCCGGGTGTTTCACGTCGAAGCGGGCCGGCACCCGGTGGTCGAGGCGGCGCTGACACGCGCAGGCGAGCCCTTCGTCGCCAACGACTGCGACCTGTCCGAAGCCCGCATCCACCTGCTGACCGGCCCCAACATGGCCGGTAAATCGACCTATCTTCGGCAGAACGCGCTGATCGCGGTGCTGGCGCAGATGGGCAGCTATGTCCCTGCGAAACAGGCCCGGATCGGCATCGTCAGCCAGCTCTTCAGCAGGGTCGGCGCCTCGGACGACCTCGCCCGTGGGCGGTCGACCTTCATGGTCGAGATGGTGGAAACCGCGGCCATCCTGAACCAGGCGGACGACCGGGCGCTGGTGATCCTCGACGAGATCGGGCGCGGCACGGCCACCTACGATGGCCTCTCCATCGCCTGGGCCACGCTGGAACACCTGCACGAGGTCAACGGCTGCCGCGCCCTCTTTGCCACGCACTACCACGAGATGGCCGCGCTGGCCGCGAAACTGGACGCGGCCGAGAACGCGACCGTGGCGGTCAAGGAGTGGGAGGGCGAGGTGATCTTCCTGCACGAGGTCCGGCCCGGAACGGCGGATCGCAGCTACGGGGTGCAGGTGGCGCGGCTGGCTGGGCTGCCGGCGCCGGTGGTCGAACGGGCGCGGGTGGTGCTCGACACGCTGGAAAAGCAGGAGCGGGACGGCGGCAAGCAGACGGCGATGATCGACGACCTGCCGCTGTTTTCCGCGACGCCTCCCCAGCCGCAGAAGAAAGCCGCGCCCTCCGAGGTGGAGGCGCGGCTTCGCGATGTTCTGCCCGATGACCTGAGCCCGCGCGACGCGCTGAGCCTCATCTACGAACTCAAGGGGCTCCTGCCCCCGGCGACTTAAGAGCCGGGGTTCGAGCTGACGCCGACCTGCGCCGGACGCAGCAGGCGGTCGTGCAGCATGAAACCGGCGGCCGAGACCTGGATGATGTCGCCGGCCTTGGTGCCCGGCAGCGGAGCCTCGAACATCGCCTGGTGCAGCTTGGGGTCGAACTTGTCACCCACCTGCGGCTCGATCGGCTCGATCCCGTGCTTGCGGAAGACGTTGACCAGCTCGCGCATGGTCAGCTCCACACCCTCGAGCAAGGCGGCGTTGGCGGTCTTTTCCTCGTCGGCATCCACGGCGAGGGCGCGGGAGAGGTTGTCGTAGACCGGCAGCAGGTCGCGGGCGAGGCGGG
>JAMWZF010000011.1:0-4695 GCA_024304875.1 Paracoccaceae bacterium | reverse complement strand
GGCCTCCCGCCGGTCGCGGTCGGCGCGCTTGCGGGTATTCTCGGCATCGGCGAGGGCACGGACCCAGCGGTCCTTGTAGTCGTCGCGCTCCGCGGTGAGGGCGGCGATGTCGTCCCCCTCGACCGGGGCCTCGGCCTCGGCGGCTTCCTCGGTCTCGACGACGTCGTCCGGGGCTTCCACGTCGCCCCGCAGCTCGGCGGCGACCTCTTCCATGAAATCGCGTTCGCTTTTCTGCTCTGCTGCCATGTTACGCTTTCCTGAGCTGTCCTGCTTCGGGGCGGTCAGCCCCTGTCCGAAATGATTCGGCCCACCAGCTGGGCCGTGTAGTCGACGATCGGCACGATGCGTCCGTAATTCAGGCGGGTGGGCCCGATCACTCCGACGGCACCGACGATCTTTCGGTCAGCGTTCATATATGGAGAAACCACCAGAGAGGAACCCGAAAGTGAGAAAAGCTTGTTCTCGCTTCCGATGAAAATGCGCACGCCGTCCCCGGCTTCGGCCAGTTCTAGGAACTCGGCGATGTCGCGCTTGCGCTCGAGGTCGTCGAAGAGAGTGCGGATGCGGTCGAGCTCCTCCTCGGACCCATCCTCGCCCAGAAGGTTGCCGCGGCCGCGGACGATCAGCCTCTCGGTATCGCTGCCCTTGCCTTCCCATACGGCAAGGCCGCTTTCGACCAGATCGGCCGCCAGACTGTCGATCTCGCGCCGGCGGGCGGCGATCTCGTGGCGCATGACCTTGCCGAGGTCGGCAAGGGTCCGGCCGGCGGCAAGGGCGTTCACGAAGTTGGCGGCCTCGCGCATCGAGGATGGGGTCTGCCCGGGCGGCGGGGCAAAGACCCGGTTCTCGACGTGACCGTCGGCGAACACGAGAACGACAAGGGCCCGCTCGGGCGAGAGCGACACGAATTCGACATGCCGGACCGGGGCGTCGTGTTTTGGCGCCAGGACGAGACTGGCCCCGCGCGTCACGCCGGACAGGGCCGCACCGACCCCTTCGAGGAGGGTGGCCACATCGTCGGTGTTGCTCCCGAGGGTCTGGTCGATCCGGGCGCGGTCCTCGCCGTTCAGGTCGCCGACCTCGAGCAGGCCGTCGACGAAGAGGCGCAGGCCGAGTTGCGTCGGCACGCGGCCTGCGCTGATGTGCGGGCTGCCGAGAAGGCCCAGGTATTCCAGATCCTGCATCACGTTGCGGATCGTCGCCGCGCTGACCTGTTCGGTCATCGTCCGGGTCAGGGTGCGCGATCCCACGGGGGCGCCGGTGTCGAGGTAGCCCTCAACGACACGGCGAAACACCTCGCGCGAGCGATCGTTCAGTTCGTCCAGCCGTGGAGTCGTGTCGGTCATCAAAGCGGCCCAGATCCGATTCCGATGGGGCGAACCAATTAAAGCGGCGGCGCGGGCGGGGTCAATCGGGGTTGGCTTCCGCCCGGACCACACGTATCCGGTTCCGGCCAAGGATCAAGGAGCCAGCCCATGCGACCATCGGGACGTGATACCAGCCAGATGCGCGACGTGACCATCGAAACCGGCGTGACCAAACATGCCGAGGGGTCCTGCATGGTGCGGATCGGGGACACCCACGTGCTCTGCACCGCCACGATCGAGGACCGGGTGCCCCCGTTCATCAAGGGATCGGGCCTGGGGTGGGTCACGGCCGAATACGGAATGCTCCCCCGGTCCACCACGAGCCGCATGCGGCGCGAGGCGACGGCCGGAAAGCAGGGCGGGAGAACCGTTGAAATTCAACGACTTATCGGTCGCTCACTCCGGGCTGGCACGGATCGGGTCGCGCTGGGCGAGCGGCAGGTGACGGTGGACTGCGACGTGATCCAGGCGGACGGCGGGACACGCTGCGCGTCGATCACCGGGGCCTGGGTGGCGCTGAAGCTGGCGGGCCAGAAGCTGCTCGCCGCGAAGATGATCACGTCGGACCCCTGGGAGAGACCGGTCTCGGCCGTCAGTTGCGGGATCTACGCCGGGCAACCGGTGCTCGACCTGGACTATCCCGAGGACAGCGAGGCCGGGGTCGATGGCAACTTCGTGATGACCGGAGACAAGCTGATCGAGGTGCAGATGTCGGCGGAGGGCACGACCTTTTCGCTCGATCAGATGACCGCGCTGCTGGATCTGGCGCAGCGGGGCTGCGGCGAGCTCGCCGAGAAACAGTTGGAGGCAACCCGGTGAATCGAAGGTTCGAGGGCGACCAACTTCTGATGGCGACCCACAACGCCGGCAAGCTCGCCGAGATGGCGGCCCTGCTGGCGCCCTACGGCGTGACGGTGACCTCGAACGTGGATCACGGTTTGCCGGAACCCGAGGAGACCGAGGAAACCTTCGTCGGCAACGCCCGGATCAAGGCCCGAGCCGCGATGGAGGCGACCGGTCTGCCCGTCCTGGCCGACGACAGCGGGATCGAGGTGGACGCCCTCGACGGAGCACCCGGCGTGCATACGGCGGACTGGGCCGAGACCCCGACGGGCCGGGACTTCAGGATGGCGATGACCCGGACCTGGGAGAAGCTCGAGGCTATCGGCGCGCCCGAGCCGCGGACCGCCCGGTTCCGCTGCACCCTGGTCCTGATGTGGCCGGACGGGCACGAAGAGGTCTTCGACGGGACGATCGAGGGCCGCGTGGTCTGGCCGATGCGCGGGGCCGAGGGCCACGGATACGACCCGATCTTCCAGCCCGAGGGCCATGACATCACCCTTGGCGAAATGAGCGCCGAGCAGAAAAACCGGATCAGCCACCGGGCCCGGGCTGTCGACCGGATGGTCGAGGCCTGCTTTGCCTGAGACCTGGCAGGAGGGCGGCTTCGGGCTCTACGTCCACTGGCCATTCTGCCAGTCGAAGTGCCCCTACTGCGACTTCAATTCTCACGTGGTGGAGCGGGTCGACCAGCGGGCCTGGGCCGACGCCCTGTCCGCGGAAGTCGCACGCCACGCGGCCGAGACGCCGGGGCGGGTGCTCGGCTCGATCTACTTCGGCGGAGGCACCCCCAGCCTGATGACAGAGCACACGGTCGCGGCGGTGCTGGCGGCCGCCGATCAGGGCTGGACCCTGGCGAACGACGTCGAGATCACGTTGGAGGCCAACCCTTCCTCGGTCGAGGCCGACCGGTTCGCGGGATACCGCGCGGCCGGGGTCAACCGGGTGTCTCTCGGGGTCCAGGCACTCCGCGATCCGGACCTTCGGAAGCTGGGTCGCCTGCACGACACTGCGGCGGCGCGCCGGGCGATCGAGGTGGCGCAGGAAACATTCGGGCGCGTCAGCATCGACCTGATCTACGCCCGGCAGGATCAGTCGGAAGAAGACTGGGCGGCGGAACTGGACGAGGCCCTTTCGCTCGGGCTCGATCACTACGCGCTCTATCAGTTGACCATCGAACCCGGCACAGCCTTTGGCGACCGTTTCGCCCGGGGGCGTC
Organism: Paracoccaceae bacterium; assembly: GCA_024304875.1. GTDB lineage: Bacteria > Pseudomonadota > Alphaproteobacteria > Rhodobacterales > Rhodobacteraceae > JAMWZF01. Next base: position 1,269 of record JAMWZF010000011.1, on the reverse strand, counting down.
TTCCCGATCTTCCGGACGAGGATCGGTCGTTCCGCCTCTGGGAGACCACGCAGGAGATGTGCAGTGCCGCCGGGGCGCCCGGCTATGAAATATCGAATCACGCGCGGCCGGGCCAGGAATCGCGGCACAACCGCATCTACTGGGCATCGGGAGACTGGGTCGGAGTGGGACCGGGCGCCCACGGACGACTGACGCTGGACGGGACCCGGATCGCGACCGAGGGGATCCGCGCGCCGGGTGCCTGGCTGGCCTCTGTCCGGGAGCGGGGGCATGGAGACAGCACGCGCGAGACCCTCTCGGCCCGGGAGACCCGCGACGAGCTGGTCTTGATGGGACTTCGGACGCGGGACGGGATCGACCTCGACCGCGTCGCGCGGGCAGCGCCGGACGAGCCGGAACTCGCCCTCGACGCCATGAAAGCCGCGGGCCTCGTCGAAATCGAGGGACGGACACTGCGGGCGACCGAGGCGGGCCGGGTCCTCCTGAACAGCGTCATCGCCGAAATTCTGCCCGATTAATCCCGCGACAGGTGGCGCAGCAGGTCGTCGAGCTGCTGCAGGGACCGGTAGCGGAGCGTCACCGTTCCGCTCTCGGTTCCCTCTGCATGGTCGATCGACACCGCCATGCCCAGATGAGCCGCGAGCTCGCTCTCGAGCTGGCGGGTATCGGCATCCTTGTCGCCGGATCTTCCGGGCCTGGCCGGCTTTTCGGCCCGGGGTTTGCGGGTCATGGCTTCGGCCTCGCGGACCGAGAGCCCCTTCTCGACGATCTGCCGTGCCAGCGCGGCCGCATCCTCACGGCCCACGAGGGCCCGGGCATGACCGGCCGACAGGCGGCCGTCGACCATCATCGCGTGAACCTCTTCGGGCAAGGTCAGCAGACGCAAGGTGTTGGCGATATGGCTGCGGCTCTTGCCGAGGGCCTGCGCCAGCTGCTCCTGCGTGTGACCGAACCGGCTCATGAGCTGCTGATAGCCGTGACCCTCATCCACGGGATTGAGGTCGGCCCGCTGGATATTTTCGATAATCGCGATTTCGAGGACTTCGGTATCGTCAAAATCTCTAACGATAACAGGGACTTCATGAAGCTGAGCGATCTGCGACGCCCGCCACCGGCGTTCCCCTGCGACGATCTCGAAATCACCTTCGGGCTGCTTTGCCGGTCTGACGATCAGCGGCTGGATGATGCCCTTTTCCCGGATCGAGGCAGCCAGTTCCGCCAGGGCGTCCTCGTTGAAGGTGCGCCGGGGCTGGTCCGGGTTCGGATGCA
>JAMWZF010000109.1 GCA_024304875.1 Paracoccaceae bacterium | reverse complement strand
GGCGAAGAGCGGCTCTCGGCGCCGCTGTTCTTCAATCCGCGCTTCGACGTGAACGTGGCGCCCCCGGGTGCGCCGTCCGTCCGGGCTGTCGATCACCTCTCACGCCGATTCGAGGAGACCTACCTGCACCTTCGAAAGGTCCAGGGGCCCGGCGAGAGTCATTCGACGGACGAGAAACGGCGGCCCGGCGGTCAGCCGAGGGCAGCGAGGGCGCGGCGGGCGAGGGCGGCCGCCTCTTCGGGGTCGTCGAGGGCGCTGTCGGGCAGGGTCCAGTAGGGCATCGCGCCGCCCTTGCCGCTCTCCCTTGCATAGACCCACCGGGTGCACCCCATCTCTTCAAGGTCTGTCGCGAAATCGCCCGCGCCCTTGAGAAGCAATGTGCCGTCCGAACGCATGAGCGCGAAGATGACCCCGTCGTGGTAGATGCCGAGGCCGCCGAACATCGCTTTCGTCGTCACGCGGCCGAGACCGGCGAACAGATCGCGGGCATAGGCGTGGACGTCGGGACCGAGGGCCATGACGCAGCCGTCAGGTCAAGGCGCCGGGGCGTGTCATCGCTAGCCGCGCTCGCGCTCGGCCTGAAGCTCCTCGACGTCCTTGAACTTGATCGACTCGCCGCAGCCGCAGGCATCGGCCACATTGGGATTGCGAAACTTGAAGCCGCTTTCGAGGAGCGAGGTCTCGTAATCGATCTCGGTGCCGAAGAGGAACATCTGAGCCATCGGGGCGATCATCACCCGGGCACCGTCCTGTTCGACCACCTCGTCGTTGGGGTCGATCTCGGCGGCATAGTCCATGGTATATTCCATGCCCGCACAGCCGCCCTTCTTGACGCCGATCCGCAGGCCCTGAGACCCGTCGCGGGACATCAGCCGCGCGATGTGGCTGGCGGCCTTGGGGGTGATGGTCACGGCCTGCTTGCCGGGAATGCCGAACATGGGGATGCCTTTCTGCTTGGACCTCAACATATGCCCCGGGCCGCCTTGGCTCAAGGGGCCGCTGGACTCTGCCGCCGCCCCGTTCATAGTCGGGTGCCAGATGTGATACGCCCCAACCGGAGGTCTGCAATGACGAAAACCGTATCCCTGGCCGCGCTGGCCCTGGCCCTCTCCGCCGGCAGCGCCCTGGCCGAGGCCCATGCCGCCTGCGCCGAGGGCCTGACCCTCGAGGACGGGACCCTGACCATCGCCACCGGCAACCCGGCCTATTACCCATGGGTGATGGACGACACCCCGGAAAGCGGCGAGGGGTTCGAGGCCGCCGTGGCCTATGCCATCGCGGCCGAAATGGGGTTCGAGGCGGAGAACGTGACCTGGGTCCGCTCGTCCTTTGACGAAGCAATCCAGCCGGGGGCGAAGAACTTCGACTTCAACCTGCAGCAGTATTCGATAACGCCGGAGCGGGAGGAGATCGTCGACTTCTCGGTTCCCTATTACACCGCGCCGATGGCCGTCCTGCTGGCGCCGGGTGTCGAGTCCGAGGCGACGATGGAGGCGCTGCAGGGTCTGAAGTGGGGCGCCGTGGGGTCCACCACCGCCGTGCCCATGCTGACCGACGTGATCCAGCCGGAGCAGGATCTGCTGCTCTACGGCGACAACGCGGACGTGAACGCCGCCATGGGCGCGGGCCAGATCGACGCCGCGCTGTTCGACCTGCCGACGGCGATGTTCCTGAGCGCCGTGATGATCGAGGGCTCTACCGTCCTCGGCCAGTTCGCCGCCGAGGGCGAGGGCGACCAGTTCGGCCTGCTGTTCGAGGACGGCAACGAGCTGAAGGCCTGCGCCGACGCCGCAATCGCCGCGCTGGAAGAGAGCGGCGAGCTTGCCGCGATCGAGGCCGAATGGCTCCAGTCCGCCACGGGCATCCCGCTGATCGAGTGACCGAGGCAAGGACCCGCGGGCCGCTGCCCCGCACCAGACGGCAGATCTACGAAGACCGGCTGCGCCGCCGCTCCCTCCTCATCGCGGGGGGGAGCACGGCGCTGGTCTTCGGTGCGCTCTTCCTCCTGATCCCCCTCGCGCCGGGGTGGGAGAAGGTGCAGCGTGTCTTCTTCAACGGCGAGGTCTTTGCCCGCACCCTGCCGGGGCTGCTCGAGGCCTTCGTCCTCGACGTCGCGATCTTCGCCTGGTCGGTGCCGATGATCGCGGTCCTCGGCCTGCTGGTGGCGCTGGCGCGGGACGTGTCGAACCCCGCGCTCTATCCCTTGCGCATCTTCGCCACCGTCTTCACCGACGTCTTCCGCGGCGTGCCCGTGGTGCTGACCGTCTACCTGATCGGCTTCGGCATCCCCGGCCTCGGCCTGCCACGGCCCTGGAACAGCCCCTACATCTGGGGGACCGTGGCGCTGGTGCTGACCTACTCGGCCTATGTGGCCGAGATCTTCCGCTCGGGCATCGAGAGCGTGCATGCCAGCCAGCGGGCGGCGGCGCAGTCCCTCGGCCTGCGGGACAAGGACGTCATGCGCTACGTCATCCTGCCCCAGGCGATCCGGCGGGTTGTGCCGGCCCAGATGAACATGCTGATCGCCCTGCAGAAGGACGTGGCGCTTCTCTCCTTCATCGGCCCGGTCGAGATCTTCCGCCAGGCGGGGGTCTACAAGTCGCTGATGGCGAACTTCACGCCCTACGTGGGTGCGGCGCTGATCTTCCTTGCCGTCACGGTCCCAGCCACCCGATATGCCGACTACCTCCTCGCCAAGCAGCGCAGGCAGCGCTCATGACCAAATTGCGGCTGGACGGGGTGGTGAAGCGCTTTGGCGCCAACACGGTCTGCGACGGCATCGACCTCGAGGTCGAGGCCGGGCAGATGGTCTGCCTGATCGGCGCCTCCGGGGCGGGCAAGTCGACCCTCCTGCGCTGCATCAACCTTCTGGAGCCCATCGAGGAGGGGGCGATCTGGCTGGACGGGGAGGACATCTCCATCCCCGGCCTGGACCCGCAGCCGGTGCGGACCCGGATCGGGATGGTGTTCCAGTCGTTCAACCTGTTCCCCCACATGACCGCCGCCGAGAACGTGATGCTGGCGCCGCGGCGGGTGCATGGGCAGAGCCGGGACGAGCTGATGCCGAAGGTGGAGGAGCTGTTCCGCCGTTTCGGCCTTGGCGACCGGCTGCACCACTATCCCGACCAGCTGTCCGGCGGGCAGCAGCAGCGGGTCGCCATCGTCCGGGCACTGGCGATGCGGCCCGAGGTCATGCTGTTCGACGAGGTGACCTCCGCCCTCGATCCGCAACTGGTGGGCGAGGTGCTCGACGTGCTTCGGGTCCTGAAGGAGGAAGGTATGACCATGGTCCTCGCCACCCACGAGATGGGCTTCGCCCGCGAGGCCGCAGACAAGGTCTGCTTTCTCAAGGATGGCCGGATCGTCGAGGAGGGGCCGCCGTCGCAGATCTTCGGGGCGCCGGAGCGGGAGGAAACCCGGGCGTTCCTCGCACGGACGCTGAAGTAGGCGGGCTGGATCCTTGACAGAGCGTAAACGGCTCGCGCGTTAACCAACTTCCAATCCGAATTTAGCTTTTTATTTGAAGGTAATGGACAAGGTCCGAGGACTCCAGAACGTTAGAGTTCTGAAGTCCTCGGGATGTCATATCGAGTTACGGCAGGGGCGATATCCCGTCCATGAAAGGGCCTCAGAGCCCCATGCAGTTGGCGTAGTACGTCACCGTCGCGGGCCAGTCCGAGAAGACGCCGACAACGCCCACGTCCTGCGCCAGCACGTCCAGCACCTCGAAATAGTCGCCGTCGGTGTCGATGGCGTCGGCCACCGTGTGGTAGTACCAGCCGCCGCCCGAGGCGAGCGGACCCGACCGCTCCAGCGTCCAGGTGATGATCCCGATGTCGGCCGCCGCCAGCTGCGTGGCCAGCTCGGAGGGCACCATCGCGCCACCGTCGTCCAGCGTCAGCAGGAAGGGAATCGCCGGGGCGACGTAGTTCACGCCCTGCGCCTTCAGCTCCTCCGGGGTCCAGCCCCAGGTCGCCGGGTCCATGCCGTCGAGCCCCTCGATCGAGCTGTCGTCGATCAGGTAGACCGCCTGGGCACCGAAGTCCGGTTCGGCCTCGATCCAGTAGAGGACATCGGCGAGGCTGAAGGACTGCGGCCAGACGCGCGAGGGGTCGATCCCGGCGGCCTTGTACTCGTCGATCAGCTTCTGGGCGAAGTCCTCCTGCGAGAAGCCCTCGTGCGGCATCTCGACGGAGGGCGACTTCAGCTCAGGCGTGAAGTCGGCGCCGAGGCTGTCGAAGAGCGCGATGCTCTCGGCATGGGTCATCAGCGTGGCATTGCCGCTGTAGAGGTCGGTCCGCCAGGCCGCCGTGCCGCCGACGTAGTCCTCGGCCGTGGTGGCGGCGCTGTCGGAGGCGTCCATCTTCGGCGTCAGGGTCCGGAACTCGGCCAGGGTGATGTCCGAAGTGCGGCATTCGGCCGTGGCACCGGCATCGCCGGAGGCCGGCGAGAAAGGCATGGTGCAGGCCTCGGCGAAATCCGACACCACCATGTTCGTGGTCGTGTGGAGGTCGTTCTGCGCATGCCGGCAGACCAGTTCGTGGTCGGCGGTGAAGGTCACGTCGCATTCGAGCACCCCCGCGCCCATCCGGGCGGCGGCGACGTTCGATTCGACCGTATGCTCGGGGAACATCAGGGGCGCGCCGCGGTGGCCGATGGAAAAGGCGGTCCGCTCGGGTGTCTGGCCCATGCAGGCCATGAGGTCGTCCTTCAGGGCGCTGTCGGCCATCTGGCCGATCAGGTAGGCGGGCCGGGGGCCGTAGGTCAGGTAACCGGCGCCGGCATGGGCCTCGGCACCGGCTTGGCCCGCGGTCATCAGGGCCGCGGCGGCGGTCAGGAAAATGCGCATGGATGGGGTCTCCGACTGTGGATCGGTGGGCCGGCGGAGACTGGCGGCGCCGGGTCACAGGCGATTGACGGCGCCGTGACGGGGCGGTGACGTCTGCGGCACAGGATGGTGACAGGACGGTCAGGCGGCCTCGGCAGGGACGGCCTCGGGGAAAATCCGGGCGCCGTCCTTCTCGGCCTCGGCAATGCGCTTCAGAAGCCCCTCGCGGACCTCGCAGGCGAAGGCCCAGCACCGGTTGGGATCCTCGCAGGGGACCAGGAACAGGACCTCGGTGCCGAAGACATTCTGGTGCGTGACATAGACCGCGCGGGCCTCGGGCCGCTCGGTGGGATCGTCCAGGTCGTCGAGGACAGCGTCGTAGATCTGGCGCAGCCGGTCCACGTCCACATCATGGGCCAGCCGCAGGCGGACCTCGCGCATCATGAAGGGTTCCTTCATGGTCCAGTTCTCGAAGCACTCGGACACGAACTCCGTCACCGGCACCACCAGCCGCCGCCCGGTCCAGACCCGAAGCTGGACATAGGTGAAGTTGATCCGCTCGACCGAGCAGAGATAGTCCTTGTAGACGATCCGGTCGCCGATGCGCGCCGACTGGTTCATCGAGATCTGGATCGACGACATGATGTTGGACAGCACGTCCCGCGCGGCATAGGCGAGGATCAGGGTCAGGGCCCCCGCCGAGGCGAGGAGAGAGAACCCGAGGGCGCGCAGCACGTCCGCCTCGCGCAGCACGATGCCGGCGCCGACCAGGGTGACGAGCACGACGATCAGCCGGCGGAGGGCGGCGATCTTCGTGGCGGCGCGGCGCTTGCGCTCCTCCTCCTCGCCGATCTCGCTGAGCTCGTCTCCCTCGAAGGTGACAAGCCGGTCCATGATCTCGTCCACCACGTTCACGATCGACCAGATCACCGCGGCGACGAAGCCGATGGCGGCCAGCGGTGAGAGAACCGTGTCGATCCGGCCCGAGAAGACGAAGATCCGGGTCAGCTGGCTGAGGGCAAGGGTCATCGCCAGCAGCACCGCCGGGCCGCGGACGGCCCGCAGGATCGCGGCGACCCGGGTGCCATCCCTCGGCCGGGTGAAGAGCCAATGCGTCCCGAGGCCGGCGCCGATCACCAGGGCGACAACGAGCGGCAGGGCGATGACTTCCCACCATTGCAGGCCCCAGAAGGCAGCACTGCGCAGCGCGCCGGGCAGGCTTTGCTCGAGCCGGGACGGCCCGTAACGGTCGAACAGGGCGGGAATGTTGGCGACCGTCTGGCGCGAGAAGACCCAGACCGGGTCGCTGCCCTCGGCCTGGACGCGGTTCAGCCGGATCGGCACGGCGCGGTTGTCGAGTTCGAGAAGCCAGAGGCGGATCGACTTGCGCGGCTGTCCGGCCATCGCGGCATCGCTGCTCTGCCGGGTGTCGATCGCGTCCGGCCGGTCGAGCAGGTCGGCCCAGTCGATGATCACCTTGCGGTCGAGGACGTGGTAGAGCTGGCGGGCGAGGAGGGGTCCGTCCTCGGCCTGCGCCGCCTCGGCCACGTCGGCCAGGTTCAGCATATGGGCCGCGGCGTCCCAGTCGGCGCGGGCGGCCGCTTCGAGGAAGCTCTCCATCGCCCCCTGCGGCGTCTCCCGTTCGAACCACGCGGGCGCCCTGGCGAGGCCGGCATTGAGGCTCTCGACTTCGTAGACGACGGGATCATCGCCGGATTGCGCCGCCGAGAGGCAGGGCAGGAGGCCGATGAAGACCAGGACCGGGAGGAGGGCCAGCCGGGGCACGAGCATACTTCGGAACGCCGCCGCGCCGGGCGGGTTCCGCAGAAATCACATGAACCCGAGTTCCAGCCGCGCCTCGTCGGACATCATGTCCATGCCCCACTGGGGCTCCCACGTGAGGTCAACGTCCACCTGCTTGACCCCCGGCAGGGGCTCGATGGCCGAGGCGACCCAGCCCGGCATCTCGCCCGCGACGGGGCAGCCGGGGGCAGTCAGGGTCATGGTGACCTTCACCGCGTTCTCGGGGTCGATGTCGATCGTGTAGACAAGGCCCAGATCGTAGATGTTGACCGGGATTTCCGGGTCGTAGACGGACCGGCAGGCCTCCACCACCTCGTCGTAGAGGGGATGGTCGGTCGAGGAGGGGGCGATCAGCGGGGCGCCTTCCATCGGGGGAGCTTGCTCGGTCATGGGGCCTTCCAGTCCTTCTTACCTGAGCAAACATATAGGAATTTGGCCAGGCGGGGTAAAGGGTCTGCGGTCGACGCTGTCACAGGACCCGGTTGCCCTCGGCGTCGATCATCAGCGTGCCGTCTTCCTTGACCAGGGGGCCGGGCGGCAGGGGGTCGAGAAGGTCGAGGACCGCCTCCGACGGCCGGCAGAGCCGCACGCCGAGGGGCGAGGCCACGATGGGCCGGTTCACCAGCACCGGATGGGCCAGCATCGCGTCCAGCAGCGCCGCGTCCGGGACCGAAGGATCGGTCAGGCCCAATTCCTCCGCCGGGGACCTGGATACGCGCAGCGCCTGCCGGGGCGTGATGTCCGCCGCGGCGAAGAGGGCGAGGAGCTGGGGCCTCGTCCAGCCCTCTTCAAGGTACTCGATCACCACGGGCTCCACGCCCGAGGCGCGGATGATGTCCAGCACGTTCCGCGAGGTGCCGCAGTCGGGGTTGTGATGAATGACGATCATGCGCGCGCCTCTTCGTTTCGGGGCGTGGCCAGCAGCCATCCCATGAGCGCCACGGCGACGGCCGCACCGACCAGCTCGGCCAGGATGAACCCCGGCAGGTCCACGGGCCGTATGCCCGAGAAGGTGTCGGTGAAGGACCGGGCGATGGCGACGGCCGGATTGGCGAAGGAGGTGGAGGCGGTGAACCAGTAGGCCGCGGTGATGTAGAGCCCGACCAGCACCGGGATCGCCGCCTTGTTGTAGCGCAGGCCCCCGAAGATCGCGGCGCAGAGGCCGAAGGTGGCGACGCCTTCGGCGAACCACTGCGCGCCGCCGGTGCGGACATGCAGCGAGGTCTGCACGATGGCCTGGTCGAACATGACGTGGGCGGCAAATGTGCCGAGAACACCGCCGGCCACCTGCGCGACGACGTAGGGCCCGAGTTCGGACCAGGGCAGTTCGCGGCGCAGCGCGAAGGCGAAGCTGACCGCCGGGTTGAAATGGGCGCCCGAGAGGGGGCCGAAGATGGCGATGAGGACCACGAGGATCGCGCCCGTCGGGATCGTGTTGCCGAGAAGGGCGAGGGCGACATCCTCAGTCAGCGTCTCGGCCATGATGCCCGATCCGACCACGGTACAGACGAGCAGGCCGGTGCCCAGCGCCTCGGCGGTCAGGCGGCGCGCGAAGGTCATGCCATCTCTCCGATGCGGGCGGCGGCGGCCCCGATCTCGTCGGCCGAGGCATCCTCGGGCAAGGCCATGAGCGCGTCGATCCGCGCCGCGAGGGCCCCGTAGGTGGCGGCGAAGGCGGCGGCGCGGGCCTCTGCCGGCTCCACGTAGGCGGGGTCCGGCAGACTCCAGTGGGCACGCGCACCGGCGCCGGGGAACCAGGGGCACTCTTCGGCGGCGGCGCTGTCGCAGACGGTCACGACGAGGTCCATCCGCGGGGCGTCCGGCGCGGCGAATTCGTCCCAGCTCTTGGACCTCAGGCCAGCGGTGTCGTGGCCCTTCGCCTCCAGCAGGGCCAGGGCGTCAGGGTGCGGCTGCCCCTTGGGCGTCGACCCCGCCGAATGTCCCTGCCACCGCCCGCCGCTCCGGTCGGTGAACAGGACCTCGCCGAGGATCGAGCGCGCGGAATTGCCGGTGCAGAGCACGAGGACGTTGCGGGTCATGGAATGGCCTTTGGTCGGGGTCAGGCGGGTTCGGCGGTGTCCTGGCCGGTCTTGCCGATCCGGTCGAGCTCCTTCTGGAGCGACAGGCTGTCGAGGGTGGCCAGCGGCAGGTTCGCGAAAATGGTGATGCGGTGGTAGAGGGTCCGGTAGGCCTCGACGAAGGCCTCGCGGATGACCGCGTCGCTGCCGGTCACGGCGGCGGGGTCCGGCACGCCCCAATGGGCGCTCATCGGCTGGCCGGGCCAGAAGGGGCATTGCTCGGCGGCGGCCTTGTC